>JAAXUL010000277.1 GCA_013336035.1 Chloroflexales bacterium | reverse complement strand
ACCGTCTGGGATAGCGGGATCGGGATTGCGGCGGAGGACCTGCCCAAGCTGTTCCAGCCCTTCGTGCAGCTCGACAGCCGGCTGAGCCGCCAGGACCCCGGCACCGGCCTGGGCCTCGCCCTGGTCTTGCGGCTCGCCGAGGCCCACGGCGGCAGTGTCGCCGTGGAGAGCACGCCGGGCCAGGGCAGCCGCTTCAGCGTGACCCTGCCCTGGAGCCCGACCGATCCACCAGCGACGCCTACCCAAACGACCGCAGCTAGCGACACCGCGCGCCCAGGTAGCGACCCGCTTGCGCCGAAACCTAGACGCGCGCGGATTTTGCTCGCCGAAGACAACGAGGCGACGATCGACACGCTCGGAGACTACCTGCGCGCAAAGGGCTATGACCTGTTCGTAGCGCGCACCGGCCGCGAGGCCCTCGCGCGGGCCCAGGAGGAGCAGCCAGATGTGATCCTGATGGATATGCATATGCCGGAGATCGACGGCCTGGAGACCATCCGGTTGCTCCGGGGGGAGGCCGGGATGGGCGCCGTCCCGATCATTGCGGTGACGGCCCTGGCGATGCCGGGCGACCGTGAGCGCTGCCTGGCAGCAGGGGCGAGCGACTACCTTCCCAAGCCCGTCAACCTGCGCACGCTGATTGCCACGATTGAGGCCCACCGCCAGCGGCCGAAGGTTGCCCCCAGGTCGCAGTGAGTTACCGGCGTAGTACAAGAGCCCCATCTCCTTCAGGGCATGGGCGCCCGCCAGCAGGGCGTGAGGGCGCACATCCCATCCGTGGCGAACGGGAAGTCAAAGGCGATGGCAAGCTGATCCAACGCGGCGCGCCGCTGGCGGATACGCGCCGCACTGACGTGATTTGGGAGTGAATGGTCATCCGCAGCCAGCGCCACCCGTTGGCCAATGGTGCTCAGCCAGTGGCGGTAGGCCTCAGCCTCAGCCTCCGGCGCCTTCTGCGCGAGCAGCGCCGCGACCTGGCGGCAGCGCTCCAGTGCCCAATGACCCACATCAGGTAGCTCGCGGGGATACTCGGCGGGCCAACGGGGTGATTGCCCGGCGCGCGCGGCGCCGATCACGGCTGCAATCAACGCACTCCCTGGCGCCGGTGGGGCTTGCTCAGCCATAGCGGCGAGGGCGGCACGCACTATCTTGTCGGCCACGCCCGGGCCGCACGGATGGGCCTGGATGACGATGAGCGCGGTCAGGGCGGGCGCCCCTACGAGGAGGTCCCATTCGGCGGGTGTGTAGTCAGTCTGGGTGGTCACAGGATACTCCTTATAAGGCATGGAGGGGTATGGTCTGCCGTATGGCGGCGAGCCCGCCCTGGTCTGTGGCCAGCTCAGGCGTCGGGCGGGTCGGCGCCAACGCTGTCCGGCAGCGTAAGCACGGCAGCCAGTGTGTCCAGCGCGCGGCGAACCGGTGGCAAAGCTTCTGCAGCAGGGACCTGATCTGGCAGCCCGGGCAGGTCGGGGACGAGCGCCGCACGCTCGCCGATGGCAATCAGCCAGCGGGTGAAGGCCGCGGTCTCGGTCTCCGGCGTTGTCTGGGCGAGCAGTAACGCAACCTGGTGGCAGCGCTCCAGCGCCCAAGCGTGGACCGCGACCAGGTCACTGGGCGAGGCCGTAGGCCACCAGGGTGCCTGGCCCGCCCGTATGGCCACAGCCACCGCCTGTATCAGCTCCGTGCTCGACCCGTTCTGCGCGGTTTCGATGATGGCCGCCAGGGCGGCGAACATCTTCCGAGCAACAGCGGTCGGCCGATACTGCTGAGCCAGGATGACAAAGAGACTGGCGAGGGTGGGCGCCTGCACGATCAGGTCCCATTCATCTGCCGTGTAGTCTGTCTGGGTCGTCACGGCCCACTCCTTAACGCATCGACACACAACCCCCAGATCCGTGCACACCCTCGGTGCAAGATAACTGTAGCACCAGAGACATTTGGGGAAGATGCTGCGTTGCGGGCGAACCCATTTGGAGTTCGTTAAGAGCCGGCCCTCAACCCTTTACTGGTACGGCGGCGCGCTAGAGTCTGTCGCCGCCGTGCCGACCGCGCGGGCCATGGCGTCAACGCCATATCCAGCGACCACAAGCAGGCCATGTTGCTCATCAATAGCTACCGTTTCGTGGCGCGCTTCCAGCGCTTGAGCACCGAGAGGACGTATCCCGGCGTGTGTCATTTCAGGGTCGCGCCGACCGAATGCATCCGGCGAATCATGTGCGCCAGGCACGACGTCGCCGGCGAGGATCATCCCCCATGGCTCGACCACGACCGGGTCGACAAACACCGCGCGTGCCCGCCCAATGCGCGTCAGATTGGATGGCCAGACCACCATGTCGCGGAGCACCTCTGTGATGGTTCGAGCCACCAGCCCCTGGCCGAGGCGCCAACTGATCACCCGGAGGATGAGCACCCCGCTCACGACGATCAGGCTGCCGAGCAGCTGCAGGGCGCCGAACGCGATCAGGGCCAGGGCGGCGGCGATCACCCAGTACGCCAGCGACACCTCCAGGGCAACGGCCGGCGCGCCGCGGATGCGCAGGCCGATGGTCTGGCTGGCCTGCGCGTTGCCGGTGCGCTGTTGCTCCCAGTGCAGCCCTATGTCGGCCCTGACCTGCGCGCCCACGATGAAGGTGCCGAGGAAGGGGTCATGCACGGTGCCGCTGCCCCGCATCCGGATCGCCGGGGCCATCACGGCCACGTCCAGCGCCGTGAGCTGCACCTCCCGCCCGCCAAGGGTCAGGCGTCGTGGCAGATCCGTGTCGGCGAACCCGTGCGCGGCGCGCGTCTCGGCGATGATCTGCTGGACGCACCCGCTGCTGATCGCCACCCCAAACTGGCGCCCCGTGGGGATGACGTTCGCCACCGCACCGAGGTCGGCCCCTTCCCCGGCGTTCAGCCCGATCGCCAGCACGTTGGGCAGCGCCCGCACGGCTATGGTGGTGACGGAGAGGCCGGCCACGTTGGCGTCGGCCGTCCAGACCGCGATCTGCCGCCGCGCCACCAGCTCCTGGTGGACGTGGTCGCCGATGAGCGCCTCGATCTCGGCAACCGTTGGGGTCGGGATGCTAATATCGCCCAGGCCCTGCGCCACCCGCTCACTGTACTCCCGGACCTGCGCCTGAATCAGATCGCCCAGTAACGGCAGCCGCAAACGGTTGCGCGCATAGGTGGCACCCTCGCGGCCTAGTGCCGGGCGCAGCGCCCCCACGCTGACCGTCGCCGCGCTGAGCCGGGCCGTGTAGCGCCCGGGGGATGCCTCCAGCGGCGCGGCGATCACGATCTGCGTCACGACGGCCATGGGGTCGCGCAGGTCGAGTGCCTGCGCCACCAGGCCCGGTCGGAGCCTGGAGATGCGTAGGGTGATCGGAATGCTAATCGCGACGTGGTCGCCGATGCGCCTGGCGGTAATGCGGTGTCGTGGGCTGTCGTAGTCGTCGCTGCTGGCGTCTGCGCCGGCGCGAAGCGCTATCGCTCCCTCGGCGGTGACGGTGATCGTCGTCGGCCCCAGAGACCAGCTGAGCTCTGTGGGCTCGAAGGCGTGGTCAATGTGTGGGACGCCGGGTGATGTGTGGCCCGGCCGCGACTGATTCGAGGCGGCGAGGGTCTGGGCGACGAATTCGGTTAGCAGCGCATTGAGTCGGGCCTCCAGCGGGTCGCCGCTCGTGAGCGTGACGCGCACGTCTGAGCGTGCCACATCTTCCAGACAGAGCATCACCTGCCGGCGCTCCACGCCACCCGTCTCCACCCGGACCCGAGCGCGGACATCGGCCCGCAGATCAAACCGCTCGGCCGAGGGGACCGGCGGGCAGCCGATCGTGAGCCGCACGCGGAGGCCGAGCTGGAGCTCGATCCCGTTGCCCTCCGGCCACAGGCCCACGTCGAGCTCCTCCCGCGGGATCTGGACCTGGCCGCCCGCGATGGCATAGCCCGCACAGACGATCCCGGGCGGCAGCTCCATGCGCGCGGGGATGCGTCCCGGGTCGCCGGGGTCGCCGGGCGACCCGTCAGCGGCCCAGGCGCCGCGCACGATCGCCCGCAGGGCCTCCTCGGAGGCCGCGATCACCACCGCGAACCCGTGTGTGTCTCCTATAGCCGTGGTCATTATGGATGATAGGGCCTTGGCCGGCTAGCTCTGAGCGCATGTGCTGGACAACCCGCCGCACATCGGCCAGGATGCGCTGCGGATCCCGGGTCGGGAAGGCGAAGCGCACCGGGCCGAGGCGGTCCGTTCACGTTTGGCCTGCGCCTTAGCCCAGGTAGCCGCCGACGACCAGCGCCGAGCTGACCTGGATCAGGAGCACCAACGGGTTGCTGACCAGCATGTAGCGCTGGAAGTTCACGTGGGTCGGCTCCTGGTAGAGCCGCACCTGCCAGGAGATGGGGACCAGCATGGCCAGCACGCCGACGGCGGCCACCCAGCGATACCCCAGCAACAGGGCCATGAGCAGCAAGGCCACCTCGGCGGCGCCGATCACCAGATAGGAGATGATCAGGGTGCGCCGAGCCCCCAGGGCCACGGTCATCGATTGCAGGCCCAGCCGGCGATCGCCCTCGATGCTCTTGATGTCGTTGAGCCAGAGCAGGCCGATGCCCAGGACGCCATTGATCAGGGCCGCGACCAGGCTGAGCCATGTCATCGGGGCGAAGAGCAGATGGCCCACCAGCCAGCTCATGGTGATGTAGCCCAGCCCGACCGCGGGCGCCCCGAGCCAGAAGCGCTGCTTGAGCTTGAGCGGCGGGACGCTGTAGGCTGCCGCCAGGGCCAGGCCGAATATACTGAGTAGGGGGATCCAGGGGCTATAGCGCCTCAGGGAGAACGCTATGGCCAGCGTGCCCAGCCCCAGGAGCATCCAGTTGACCCGGGCCGCCCGCAGGCTCAGCCGGCCCGAGGGGATGGGCCGGCCCGGGTCGTTGATCGCGTCCAGGTCCCGGTCACAGTAGTCGTTGATGCTCTGGCTGAAGCCGGTGCAGAGGGGGCCGCAGAGCACGGCGGCCAGCCCCACCCGCAGCAGATCCTGCATGTCGGTCAGGTGAAACCCCGGCTCGCCCCGGCCCGCGGCAAGCGCCCCACAGATCGATACCGTGATGGCCGAGATCCAGGTCACCGGGTCGGCGATCTCGATATGCGCCCGCACGCGCTGGGCCAGCGTTCCTTTCAGGACCGTCCGACGTTCGGCGAAACGATAGGCCATGGTGGTTCCTGGCGGGCGTGCGCGACCTTCACAGCTGAGGCAGATCATCGACGCGTTGCCCATGAGCAAAGAAAGAGCTGCGCCGCGTGCGCAGGCGCGGGTCTGGGATCGCACACAGCGTGTCCTGCAGCTGCGGCTCGAGTGCCTCGCCCGCGATCTGGATGCCATCGTCAATCATGTGGTGGCCATGATGACCTGCGGGCTCGCCAGGGCGAGCTGATAGGCCAGCAGCACCGCCGGCGCACACGCGGGGCTGTCAGCCGTGACGAAGATGTGCGGGCACAGAGGGGCAGGCAGTGCAAGAGGGCCAGCGCTGCGTTCGCGGCTGGGTCGCAGACCTCCAGGCGCAGCAACTCGAGGATAAGCAGCAATGGCCTCCGCCGCTAACAATCCCCATTCCATCGCAGCCCAAATTATACGGCTCCGCGTATGTGGAAAAGATTAAGTAAACAGTTCGATCTATTTGGATTGTGTGAAGACAATCCGTAGGGTGCCAGGAAGTTCAGGCACTAACAACCACAGGTATTTGGAAAAGATAATGAACGTATCGAAACACATATGGATAGTATAAGTAATGGCATTTTTGTCCAGATCTCACGCAAGCATCAATCTTCTTAAAGATTGAGCACGATACACTACAGCACCCCGTGCTAGACATCCAGCTGCCGGAGCTGGATGGGCTGACGGTGATCCGGCGCATCCGCGCCGAACCTGCCCCCGTTGGCATGCCCATCGTCCGTAGCCGCTCAGGCGGACCGCCGCTGCTTCCCCGAGCTTGGAAGCCGCTCATATCTGCTGTTGTCGCAGGTCCAATCTTTCGTGAGCGCGGTATACTTCAGCGTACGCGGCGCCTGCTCGCCAGTCGCCCGTTCACGGAGACTCACCATGGAGAAGCCCTGGCTATCCGCGTATGAAACGGGCGTCACAGCGACCCTCAGCTACCCGGAGCAGACTCTGGGCGATCTGCTCAGCGACACGGTCCGCCGCTACCCGGACCAGATCGCCACCAACTTCGTCCTCACGTATATGCTCGGCGGGCGCTTCACCGTCGGGGGCACGCTCAGCTACCAGCAACTGAGCGATCTGGTCGACCGCCTGGCGGCAGCCCTCGCCCATCTAGGCGTGCGCACCGGCGAGCGCGTCGGTGTGATGCTCCCCAACTCGCCCCACTATATCATCACCTTCTTCGCTGCCATGCGCCTCGGCGCCATCGTGGTCAATATCAACCCCACCTACACCAGTCGCGAGCTGCAGCATCAGCTATCCGACGCGGGCGCCGAGACGATCGTGCTGCTCAACCTGTTCTGGCCACGCCTGGACGAGGTGCGTGCCGCGACGCCGGTGAAGCGGGTGATCGTGGCCCACGTTTTCGACACGCTGGGCTTCCCCTCCAGCCTGCTGGTGAAGCGCGCCCAACGGCGCGCCCCTGAGTGGGTGGATGTGCGCCCGGAGCCGGGCATTTTCTTCTTCAGCGATTTGCTGCGTCACGCGCCGAGCCTGCCGCAGGTACGGCCCCACCCGGACGATGTGGCGCTGTTCCAGTACACTGGCGGCACCACCGGCCTGCCCAAGGCCGCTATGCTCTCCCACAAGAACCTCATCGCCAACGTCACGCAGGTGAACGCGTGGGTGGTGGACGGCCAGCCCGGCCGCGAGAAGATTCTGGCGGCCATCCCCTTCTTCCACGTCTACGGTATGACTACGGCGATGCTGTACGGCGTGCAGCTGGGGGCCGAGCTGGTGACGGTGCCGAACCCGCGGCCGATCGACAATGTGATGCGGATCATCGCCCATGAGCGCTGCACGATCTTCCCCGGCGTGCCGGCGATGTATATCGGCATCATCAACCACAAGGATGTGGCGGCCTACGATATGCGCTCGGTGCGCGTCTGCGTGTGCGGGTCGGCGCCACTGCCGATGCAGGTTCAGGAGCGCTTCGAGGCGCTGACCGGCGGGCGGCTGGTGGAGGGCTACGGGCTCTCGGAGGCCTCGCCGCTGACCCACGGCAACCCGGTGCACGGCAGGCGCAAGGTGGGCAGCATCGGCGTCCCCTTCCCCGATACGGAGGCCAGGATCGTGGATCTGGAGACAGGCGCGGACCTGCCGTTCGATGGCGTGGCCCAGGGCGAGCTCTGCGTGCGCGGCCCCCAGGTGATGCAGGGCTACTGGAACCGCCCCGCGGAGACGGCCGCGACCATCGACGCCGCGGGCTGGCTCCACACTGGTGACGTCTGCACGGTCGACCGCGAGGGCTACTTCTATATCGTCGACCGTAAGAAGGACATGATCATCGCCTCGGGCTTCAAGGTGCTGCCCCGCGAGGTCGAGGAGGTGCTCTATATGCACCCCAAGGTGATGGAGGCCACCGTCGTCGGCATTCCCCACCCCACCCGCGGCGATGATACGGTCACGGCCTTTATTGTGCCCAGGCCCGGCGCGCCGCCCACCGCCGAGGAGATCCGTGCGTTCTGCACGCTGCACCTCGCCGCCTACAAGGTGCCGCGCGAGATCGAGTTCCGCGATGAACTGCCGAAGACGATGATCGGTAAGGTACTGCGCCGCGTGCTCGTCGCGGAGGAGCAGGCGAAGCAGCAGGCAGGCAAAAAGACCGATCGCCCCACGGCCTGATCCTTTATTGGCGAAATAGCGTCCTGCTGCAATCCTCATTAGCGTGCAGAAGCCCTTGCCCTCACCCCGGCGACCCTGCTGAACGGCATCCAGGACGCGGTGATTCTCACCGACCCGGCCTTCGCGATGGGCACGCGATCCTGATTCTGGCGACGGTCAGCTGGATGCGCGACCCGAACGGCGAGCCCATCGGTGCCCTCAGCCTCAACCGCGCTATCAGTGAGCGCAAGCAACAGCGGACCAGGGTGATCGAGCCCGTCGATGCTCGGATCGACGCGCTGTTCGATATGCTGCCGGTTGGTGTCTCGATCCTCGACGCTGATCGCACGGTCGTGTATGCGAACCCGGCCCTCAGTCAAATCCTGCGGCTGGACCAGGCTGGCTTGATCCAACGGACGTATCAGCAGCGCCAGTATCTCCGCGCCGAGGCCCTGCAGGAGACAATCTACGGCCCGGTGACACCCGCGCAAGTCACCGCCCTCCAGGGCATCGACGAGAGCGGCCGGCACCTGCTCGCCCTGATCAACGATATCCTCGACCTCTCAAAGATCGAGGCCGGACGGCTCGATCTGGAGACGACGACTATCTGACAAAGCCGATCCAGTTACAGCGGCTGGTGGCGACGATCGAGGCCCTACGGGGTGAGCGTGGATAAGGGCACAGTTCATCTCCCAACACGGACGTAGTGCTCGTAGGCGCTGTAGAGATGGCCAACGAGCGAGAATGCGCGGTCTGATGCCTCGGGGTTCTGGGGGCTGCCGCACCCAACCCGGTAGCCCGCGCTTGCTGCGTCGAGGCCATCGCCGACCCGAAAAGTGCTATAGTGGGCCTGAAAGGATGCCCCACGATGCCAGAGGTGACCCCATCAGCGCTCGACGCGACTGCACCCCACGCCGTGCTGGCTGGGGGTGCGCTGTCCGTGTTGGAGGCCTTTCTCATTGAGCTGGGCCTGATGTTGCTCTCCAGCGGCGACATCGTCAGCCGGACGACCGCCCGGCTGCACCGGATTGCTGACGTGTATGGGGCCAAGGAGG
>JAAXUL010000276.1 GCA_013336035.1 Chloroflexales bacterium | reverse complement strand
ATGCGGCGCGGCCAGGCCCAGCACGGCCTCCGGCGCGGCCTCGCCGCTGCGCAGGGCCACCCACAGCGGGTGGTCGGCGGCCGAGACCGCGGTGCCATCTTCGTGGAAGACGTGCCAGTCTGGCGCGAACACCGATTGGCCGCGGATCTGCGGCTCAGCCAGGCCCAGGATGCGCGCGGCCGCCGGGTTCGCAGTGATCGCGCAGCCGTCGGCATCGTAGTAGATCACCCCCTGCGCCATCGTCTCGAACAGGGTGCGGTAGCGCAGCTCGCTCGCCCGCAGCGCGTCCTCGGCCTGCTTGCGCTGGGTGATATCGGTGGTAATCAGGACCGCGCGCCAGTCGGGGAAGTCCACGGACACCCCGCTGACACTGGTCCAGACCACGTCACCCGTCTCGGTGACGAAGCCGTTCACCTGATTCGTGACCGCCCGGTGATCCCGGAGCACCCGATGGCGGACCAGCTCCTCCTGCGCCCGGGGCGTCCCATCGGGCCGAAGGTAGGGGCGGGCCAGATGCTCCCCTGCGACCAGACGGGCGTGGTCCATGCGCAGGATCTGCTCCAGGGCCGGGTTGACATAGACCAGGCCGCCCGCGGCGTCGAAGATCGAGACGCCGACCGGGAGCAGCGTGAACAGGGTGCCCAGCTTGCGCTCGGTGTCGCGCAGCGCCCGCTCAGCCTGCAGCCGCTCGGTGGTATCGCGGCCAAAGACCGTCACGCCGGTGATCTGCCCCGCGGCCGTGCGGATCGGGCTAAACCGGTAGTCCATCGTGCGCGGATCGGGCGGCGCGTAGGGATACTCCTCGACGCTGAAGGTCTCGCCCCCCAGGGCGCGGTCATAGTAGCCGCGCCACTCGTCCAGGGCGGCCTGGGGCAGGTCGAGCGCCACCATACAGTCGCCGGCGACGATGGCCCGCCCAAGCACCGCGCTGACCAGGCGCCGAAAGAGGGCATTTCCGACGATCAGGCGGTAGTGCGTGTCCACCGACCAGATCTTGCCATCGGTGTTCTCGATCAAGGCGGACAGATTCTGCTCGCTAGTGCGCAGGGCCTCCTCGGCCTGCTGGCGCGCGGTGATGTCGCGGGCGATGCCCTCGACGACCAGCGTCGGACTGTCCGCAGTGCTGACCACCCAGCTATGCATTTCGGCCCAGCCGGTGTGTCCATCGCGATGGCGCCAGCGCACAGTGACCGGCTCGGTGAGGATGGTGGGGACAGGATACTGCTCCTCGATCACGTGCAGGTCATCGGGGTGCATAAGCTGGTAGCCCAGCGCCGGGTCGGCATAGAGCGCCTCACGCGGGTAGCCTGTCAGGCGCTCAACGGCCGGGCTCAGATACTCCAGCCGGACGGACGGCAGGAGCTGGACGCGGTAGATGATATCCTGGGCGTGCTCGGCGAGCAGGCGGAAGCGCTCCTCGCTGGCGCGCAGCGCCGCCGCCGTGCGCTTGCTCGGGGTGATATCGGTGACCGTCACCCCGACGCCGGCGACACCCCCGGCCGGCGCGGGGACGGGGAAGAAGCTCATCAGCCAGTCGCGGGGGGCGGGGTCCGCCACTGCCGCCTGGCCCGGCAGCTCCAGGTCGCACACCGGGGTCCCTGTGGCCAGCACCCGGCGCAGGAGCGGCTCGACCGCCGCGCTCAGGCCCGGAGGGAGCACCTCGGCCGGGGTGTGCCCCAGGTGTGCCGCGGGGGGGCGCCCATTCATCGCGGCCAGGGCCGGGTTGACCAGCACGTAGCGCAGCTCGCGGTCGAGATAGGCGACCCCGTTCGGCGCGCTGGTGATCAGCGCCTCGAGCCGCGCCAGGGCCTCGGCCGCTGCCTGCTGTGCCGCCTGCGCGGCCGCCTGGAGTTCGGCACGCCTGATGGCCGCCGCCGCCCGCCAGGCCAGGAACTGGGCTAGCTCGAGGTCGGCCGCGTCATAAGGTTCCGCGCCCATCGTGTGCCCCAGCACCAGAACCCCAAGCCGGTGCCCCTGGCTCTTGATCGGGATGAGCAGCGCGGTGCGTGGGGCGCCCGGCCCGAGGGCGGACACCAGATCCGGCGGCACCGCCGGCAGCACCTGGGCCACGCCGCTGTGCCACACCGCCTCCAGCAGGCCGGTCCCATCCCCCGCCGGGGGGCCGGACGGGGGTGAGCTGAGCGGCTCTGACTCGGCCGGGTTGCCGGCGGCGACGACCACGCGCTGGAGATGGCCCGCGGTATCACCGAGGTAGATGGCACAATACTCCGCCAGATCGGGCAGCGGCAGGCGGACGAGGGTCTGCAGGGTCGCCGCGACATCGTGCGCGGGGCACAGAGCCTGGCTGATAGCCAGGTGCAGCGCCTGGGCCGCGGCGCGCTGCTGCTCGGCGCTGATGTCGCGGGTGACGCCAAAGGCGCGCACGAGCTGGCCGCCGGCATCGTGCTGCGCCACCCCGCGGACCTCGACCCAGATAAGGCGCTGGTCGTCCCTCTGCATCCGAAACCGCACCTGGTAGGGGCCGCCATCACGCAGCGCCGCGGCGAGGGCCTGCGCATACCCCGACCGGTCCGGGGGGTAGACCATCTGCGCCAGCTCGTCGAGGGTGCGCGTCAGCCGATCCGGGGGGAAGCCGAGCACGTCGCAGATCGCCCCACTGAAGGTCATAATCCCGGCGCGGATATCCCACTCCCAGGCGACCAGGCCTCCGGCGTCGAGGGCCTGGCGTAGCCGCTGCTCGCTGAGCGCGAGCGCCGTCCGCGCCTCGAGCTGGGCGGTCAGCTCCCCGACGACCAGGGCGAGGCCCGGCCCCCCGGTGCCCGGCATGGCCAGCGGATAGAGACCGACCTGCCAGGCCTGGGGCTCGCCCGCGCCAGCGGGGCTAGCGGCGACGACCTCCAGCGGGCCGGCGGGCTGCCCGGTCGCGAGCGCCTGGGCGCAGAGCGGGGTGAGGGGCCCCGCCAGGGTGGGCCAGAGCGCCGGGAGCGGCTGCCTGACGAGCGCTACGGCGGGAGCGCCAAGGAGGGTCGCCAGCGCCGTGTTCGCCCGAATTACCCGTAGCTCCTGGTCGAGCACGGCGACCCCGACCGGCAGCGTGTCGAGCAGGGCGGTGAGCAGGGCGAGGGTGTGATCGCGCTCGCGGGGGCGGCGCGCGCTGGCGACGGCGCGCTGGAGGGTCAGGTGCAGGCGCAGCGGGGTGAGGGACGCCGTCACCAGGTAGTCCTGGGCGCCCTGCTGGAGCGCGTCGAGCGCCAGGGCCTCGTGATCCACGTCGGTGAGCAGCACGACGGGCACGTCGCTCGCCGCGCGCAGGTCGGCCAGGAAGCGCCGGGCATCCCGATCGGGCAGGGGGACGGCGAGCAGCACGCAGTCGGGCGGGTTCGCCCGGCAGTGGCTGCGGACCTGGTCCGCCCGGTCGGCCTCCGTGATCGTGTAGGCGCCGGGGGCAGCCTGGGCGAGGAGCCGCCGGAGGGTCAGCCGCTCCTCGGGCGAGCCAGCGACGACGAGGACATGGAGCGCGGAGGATTCCATGAGACGCCCCTTCGACGCCCGCGTGCGGGTGCAGGCGGCTACGCCGACATGGTATAGAGACGACGTGCTGGGCAGCGGAGCGCGTCCCGGGCGCGCTCCGCTGCCCAACCAGCTCTGGCCCTGGGAGCGGTGCGACGAGACAATCACGACGTGATCGACTGCCCTGCGTGTAGTATACGATGGGCGCCTAATGGCCAAGGCTGGGGGCCCTGGGGCGTATCCGGCTGCTGCTTCAGGAGCCTGACCTGCTGGTCGCTGATGCGGACGGCCGGTGATCACCAGCGTGCGGGCCTGCAGGTAGTCCAGGAGCAGGTCGAGCGAGGTGCCGAAGAAGGCCGAGTGCCGCGGCTTCAGCACGAAGTAGCCGGCGGGGTGGAGCAGGTCCGCGATGGGCTGGCACCTCCCTTCCACATGCGTACGCTCTCATGAGCTACCCGTACTTGACAGAAGATGGTTTGTCAGCTATAATTACAGACCGACGGTCGGTTTTCAAAAGAGAAGAGGAACGATGGCACGCTCCGTCAACGAAAAAGAATATGCGCTGAGACGCAATGCCATCCTCGATGTGACGCAGCGGCTCGTCTATAGCAAAGGCTATGAGCAGATGGCGATCCAGGACATCCTGGACGAACTCCAGATTTCCAAGGGCGCGTTCTATCACTATTTTGACTCGAAGCCAGCGCTGCTAGAAGCGCTGATCGAGCGCATGCAGCAAGAGATGCTCCAGATGGTCATCCCGATCGTACAGAACCCGCACCTGGGCGCTCTCGAAAAGCTCCAGCGCTTCTTCGACGTAGCTGTCCACTGGAAAACGGCACGGAAGACGTTTATGCTCGAGCTGACGCGTGTCTGGTACACCGATCACAATGCGATCGTTCGCCAGAAGATGATGGCGATGTTGAGCAGGGGAGCCATACCGCTGCTCACTGAGATTTTTCGTCAGGGTATCCGTGAAGACGTTTTCAATATTCCATTTCCCGATCAAATTGGTGCGATTTACTTGTCGCTTATCCAAGCCATTGGCGATGGCTTTGCCGAACTGCTGCTCATAGATGAGCCACAGGGGGACGAGCTGCAGCGCGCCGAAAGGCTTATCGCTGCCTATACCGATGCGCTAGAGCGTCTGTTGGGAACTCCCGCGGGCTCCTTGCATCTCATGGATATTGAATCCCTGAAGGAGTGGTTCGCGGCGCCAGGCGACAACCCGGATGCTGAAGCCAGCGTAGGCTCGATCAGGGAACGATAAGGACGGCGCCCGGTCACCCAACGAGGAGAGCTATGAGGAACTCGATCAAACTTGCCTGGCGCAACGTATGGCGTAACTGGCGGCGCACGGCGATCGCGCTGGTCGCAATCGTGCTCGGCCTGATCCTGCTGATCTTCTTCGATGGCCTCATTAAGGGCTCCGACCAGGCGATCTTCGGCAATGCCGTGCGCCTCTACGGTGGCAACCTGCAGGTCCACGCGCCGGGCTTCCGCCAGAAGGCCAGCCGCTACCCGCTGCTGCCCCTCGACAACGCCGACACGGTGCTCCAGACCGTCCGCTTGCAGCCCGAGGTCGTGAACGTCACGCAGCGTATCAATACCGCTGGGATCGTCAGCAACCGCGGCAACACGCTCCGCGTGGCGATTACCGCGATCGACCCAGCCGCTGAGGCGCCGCTGAGCATCCAGGCCGAGAATATCGTCCAGGGGCGCTTCCTGCGCCTGGAGGACCGCGACGCGATCCTGATCGGTCAGGGTATGGCCGACAGGCTCCAGGTGCAAGTGGGCGACAGGGTCAACCTGATTGGCCGGCGCAAAAACGAGGCCATGCGCCAGCATACGATGACCATCGTGGGTATCTATAACCTGGGCGCCCCCGAGATCGAGAAGGGCATCGTCTATATGCCCCTCGCCGACGCGCAGACGCTCTATAACCTGCGCGACCAGGCCACCGAGGCGGTGATCTTTTTGCAAAAGGTCGGCGACGAGGAGCGCCTGATGAACACACTCCAGCGCGACCTACCCAGCTACGAGGTCGACACCTGGAAGACTCTGCGGCCCGAGATCACCCAGACGATGCAGACCAAGCTGGCGGTCACAACCTTCTTCGGGATCGTGATCCTGCTCATCGCCGGCATTGGCATCCTGAACCTGATGCTGATG
Organism: Chloroflexales bacterium; assembly: GCA_013336035.1. Lineage (GTDB taxonomy): Bacteria > Chloroflexota > Chloroflexia > Chloroflexales > Chloroflexaceae > CAIWXH01. Next base: position 3,226 of record JAAXUL010000276.1, on the reverse strand, counting down.
GCCTCCTTCGAGCGCACCCGGGAAATGGGCGTTCTGGCCGCCCTCGGCATGAAGGGCCGCCAGATCATGGGGCTCTTCCTGCTAGAGGGCGCCCTGATCGGCGTCGTGGGCGCTCTCATCGGGTGTAGCCTGGGCGGCCTGCTGATCTGGTGGGTCGGCCGGGTCGGTATCAGCTTTGCCGGGACCTCGGGCCTGGGTGAGATCGGCGCCCTCATGGGCGACCGGATCTACCCGGCCGTCAGCCTGGGCGACCTGCTCGGCCGCGGGGCGCTTGTCGTGGTGATCACCGCCCTCGCTTCGCTCTTCCCGGCCTGGCAGGCGTCGCGCCGCGAACCGGCGACCGCCCTGCACCACGTCTGATTGCAGAGTGCAGCTTGCGTAGTGTAGAGGTAGCCCGGTCAATCTACACTATGCACTTCCAAGCGAGAAACCAATGCTACGGAAGCTCTGGGTGCTGGCCTACCGCGACCTCGGGCGTAACCGCAGGCGCACCGCCCTGACAATGACCGCAGTGGCCCTGGGCCTGGCCCTGCTGATCGCGATGAATGGCTATATTGCCGGGGTCATGGACGGGGCAGTCCAGAACACTATCCGGCTGAACACGGGGCACATTCAGGTTCGGGCCAGCTCCTACGACGAGAACGAGCTGAGCCTGGAGTGGAAGGATCTGTTGAGCCAGCCCGAGCAGATCGCGGCGCAGGCCGCGGCCCTGCCCGGCGTGGAGGCGGCCGCTCCGGTCCTCTGGGCCGGCGGCGTGATCGCCACGGCGAACGACTCGGTCGGCCTGCAGATCAGCGGCATCGACCCGGCCTCGCCGATCTACGATCCCATCCGCGACTCGCTGGTGGAGGGCGACTTCCTGCAGGGCGACGACCGCGACGGCATCCTGGTCGGCAAGCGCCTGGCCGACAGCATGGGCCTGGGCGTGGGGCGCAATGTGAGCCTGACCGTGGTGGACGCGGACGGCCAGGTCGACGAGGGCATCTTCACCGTACGCGGGCTGTTCAACACCGGCATCCCCAGCTACGACGAGGGAACAGTGCTGATGCCGCTTTCGAAGGCCCAGGCATTCACCCGCGCCGGCCAGCGGGCCAGCTCGCTCATCATTATGCTGGAACACCAGGAGATCACCGACGACGTGGCCGCCGCGCTGCGGGCGCCCGACAGGCAGGTGCTGACATGGGCTGACCTGAACGAGGCCTTCCTCCAGCTGATGCAGGCCGGCCTCTCCTTCTACTACATTCTCGACGCGGTCGTGATCCTGATCGTGGCCGTGGTCATCGCCAACACCCTGCTGATGTCGGTGTTCGAGCGCATCCGCGAGATGGGCATCCTCAGCGCCCTGGGTATGAAGGGCCGCCACCTCACGCAGATGATCCTGCTCGAGGCGGCCTGTCTCGGTCTGGTCGGCATCGCGGTCGGCCTGGCCATCGGCCTGGGCGCGGTGGCCTACATCACCTATGTAGGCATCTATATTGGCGACATCGCCACGACGGCCGGCAGCGCAGTGGCCCTGGGGAGCACCATCCACGGCCGCTTTGTGCCGGGCACCTTCGCCAGCCTCGCCCTGGCGACCATGCTGATCATCCTGGCGGCGGCCCTCTATCCGGCCTGGTACGCCGCGCGACTTGAGCCTGTCGCGGCTTTACGAGGCTGATGGGATTGCAGCGTGGAGCGTGCAGATTGGGTGCGATCTCCAAGCTGCAATCGACAACAGGAACGTATATGGATGCCATCCAGCTCGACCATGTCACCAAGCTCTACCGCGTCGGCGTGACGGAAACCCGCGCGCTTAACGATATCAGCCTGAACATCGCGGAGGGCGAGTTCACCGCCCTCGTCGGCCCATCGGGGTCGGGCAAGACGACCCTGCTGCAGCTCATCGGCTGCCTGGATAAGCCCGACACGGGCGCGGTGAAGATCAAGGGCCAGGACGTGACCCGCTTCAGCGCGAACCAGCGGGCCGACCTGCGGCGCACCAGCATTGGCTTTGTGTTCCAGTTCTTCGCCCTGGTGCCGGTCCTCACAGCCTACGAGAATGTGGAGCTGCCGCTGCTGCTAAACGGGACGAAGCCGGCCGAGCGCCGCGAGCGGGTGCTGGGCCTGCTCCAGGCCGTCGGGCTTGAGGACAGGGCCCACCACAGGCCCGACCAGCTCAGTGGCGGGCAGCAGCAGCGCGTGGCCATTGCCCGCGCCCTCGCGACCCGCCCCGTCCTCGTCCTGGCCGACGAGCCCACGGCCAACCTCGACACGGCTAACGGCCAGCAGGCGATGGAGATTATGGAGCGGCTGAATAAAGAGACGGGCACCGCCTTTGTCTACGCCACCCACGACCCGCGCGTGATCTCCTACGCCCGCCGCGTAGTGAAGCTGCAGGACGGCAGCATTGTCGATGGGGGATTGGAAGGAGCTTGAGTTGTATCGGGGGCGCGACTATCAGGCCATGCAAGCACGGGGCGTTCGCGTTGTGCACGAGCCCAAGCGGGCGGAGTACGGCACCGTCGCGGTGATCGAGGGCCTGTATGGCAAGCGCCGGGGCCTGGTCGAGCTGGCACCGGGCCATCCCCTGGCCTGGCGCTGACGCCGGCATGCCAGCGTTTCGCTGACGGGAAGCGCGATGGAGCTGGAGCACGACGGGGTGCGCCGCCAAGGACCGGCAAGGGCCAGGACGACACACAACCGTCCTGGCCCCTATCGGCTAGTCGCCGTCGAACAGAGCTATGTCGTCGCGCCGCTCGACCTGCCTGAGCTCGCACACCTTCCGCCACCAGCGGATCTGGCCGAGGTGAGCGCCGTCGCGCTGTTTCTGAGTCGCGTTCATGAGCGCGCCCCACGGTTTCAGCTCACGGAGTCGAATGCCGCCGCGATCGCGGCGATCTGTGCGCGCTTGGACGGGCTGCCCCGGGCGAGCGAGCTGGCGGCGGCGCGGGCGGCGCTGCTCTCGCCGCGCATTGCGTGTGCGCCGTGGCCACGAGCGTTGCGCAGGTCCAGCGTGCCGCCCGGCTGTGGGGCGCCGCCGACGCGATCCATCGGGCGAACCGCAGCCGCCCCTGGCCAGGTCAACCTCCGGTTACAGGCTCTTTGTCAGCCTGGTTATGCTGGGCAGCGCCATTTCAATCATTGCGGTGGCCTTGTGGCAGATATTTTCGGGCAGCGTCATCACCGCCTGTTTCGGGCTGTTCAATTTGATTGCCTTTGGCCCGGATCTTTTCCAGATCCCGGCGGG
>JAAXUL010001021.1 GCA_013336035.1 Chloroflexales bacterium | reverse complement strand
GTTGAACGAGCAGAGGCGGTCGCGGTAGCGCTCGAGCAGCGTGCCGGCGTGATGCTTGGCGAAGTCCTCCCACTGGAGGATGGCCGACGGGAAGTGGCGCATGACGCCCTGCACGAAAGCCTCGACGAACGCGTCGTAGTCGGCGCCGCGCACGCGCTCGTGGCGCCAGCCCAGGTAGAGCGGGTCGGCCAGCAGATCGCGGTTGTTGGTGCCGACGTCGAGGATGATCGGCAGCGTGGTGGCGGGGTGGATGCCCGCGCAGAGCGTGTAGAGGGCCAGCTTGCCGATCGGGATGCCCATCCCGCCGACGCCCAGATCGCCCAGGCCAAGGATGCGCTCGCCGTCGGTCACGACGATCACGCTCACCTCGGTCGAGGGCGCGTTGGCGAGCATCGCGTCGAGCATATCGCGCTGGGGGTAGGCCAGGTAGAGCCCGCGCGGCCGGCGGTAGATGTGGCTGTACTGCTGGCAGGCCAGGCCGACCGTGGGCGTGTAGATGATCGGGGCCATCTCGACAATATGGTCGGCCACCAGCCGGTAGAAGAGCACCTCATTGCGGTCGTGGAGCGAGGCGAGGTAGATGTAGCGCTCGAGATCGGTCGTTTTCTGTAGGAAGCTCTCGTAGTTGCGGGGAAGCTGCTCCTCGATGGTGGTGATGTTGGCGGGGAGCAGGCCAAGTAGCCCGAGGGCGCGCCGCTCTTCTAGGGTGAAGGCGCTGCCCTTGTTTAACAGCGGCGACTCGATCAAGCTCTGGCCGGTCAAGCTCACCTTGAGCCCCTGGTCGACTGGCGTCACGGTCGGCGCCTCGGGATCGGACCCCATACGCGCGCTCCTTTATAGGTTATTAGGCGGCGGGAAGTAGAGGCGAGGGATCGCTCTATATAAACATTGCAATATTTTAATGTTTATATAATTTCGAGTATAGCATAGTGCGCCCTGAGCGTCAAGGTCGGCACCACGGCACACAGGCGCCCTGCCCCTGAGAGGCGAAGGGCGTCTGCGTCGGGCCGGCGTCGCGTCACTACCCCATAAACCACGGGCCGCCCAGGGCGACCTCGCACAGCTCGCTGGGGGTAGCGGCGTCGTCGCGGTCTACGACAAGGAAGAGGCGGGCGGGGTCGGCGGGGTCAAGGGCCAGGCCCTCGACCTTGCCGTCAAAGAGGGCGCGGCTGGCGGTGGTGATCACGGCGTAGCGGGGCGGCCCGTCGTCCCCGATCAGGCCGATGGCCGAGCCCGCCACAGGGCCGTCGCGCACAGCGTCAGGCGAGTCTTCGGCGGCGGCACTGTAGAGCAGGCCGGCGGGGCAGGGCGCGGCGTCGGTGAAGGTCAGGCGGCATCCGGCGACTGCGCCGAGGCTGTAGCGCACGATGCGGGTGGGCGGCGGCGGCTGGAAGCGCACAGGCTCATCGAGGAAGGCGAGCAGGGCGGCCAGGTCAAGATCACAGGTGGCGTCCACCGGGCTCAGGCCACCGCTGGGGGCGCCGTTGCCGCGCTGGAAGAGGCGCAGGGCCGGGCCGACCACGGCGGCCCCCTCGATGTTTAGCTCGCTGCCAGAGAAGTCGGTGGCGGCCCGCAGGTGCTCGTAGAGCACCGTCGCGTCGACGACCCTGATCGCCGGCGCGTCGCCGGGCAGCCCCTCGACAACGATCACACGCTCGCGCGCGGGCGTCGAGCCCGAGCCAAAGGCGACCAGGCGCGGGCCCTCGGGGCCCGGGGTGACCACGCAGGCCTCGAGGTCGAGCTTGAAGCGTTTGGTGCCCCGGGTATCGTCGAACTGACGCTTGCCGCCATACCCGGCGGGCAAGCTCAGCGGCTCGACCGCCCAGGTCGCCGGGTCGATCAGGGCGATGAAGTTGGCATCATCCTGGATTGCGGCGAGCACGCCGCCCAGACGCACGATGCTCGAGGCAGCCCGCACATGAGCGGGGCGGTCGAGCGCAGTGTCGGCGCCCGAGGCGTAGATCAGGGGCCGGCAGGCCACCACACAGGCCGTGAGGCGCGGGTCGGCATGGGCGACGACAGGTGGGGCTGCGGGCATAGCATAGCTCCAGGGTCGCTGCTTCTCGGGAAGATGCGCTACTGGTGGCGAGCGGCCCCGGCTATACCAGGGTGCGTACGGTCGCGATCAGGTCGTCGACATTAAAGGGCTTGCTGATAACCTGAGCCGCCCCGGTGCGGCTCAGGTCGAGCTCGCTCATGGTGCCGGCGGTCATCACCACCACCGGGATGAGCGAGAGCGCTGCGTCGCCCTGGATGTGCGCCAGCAGGTCGAGGCCGCTCATCTCGGGCATATAGACATCGAGCAGCATCAGGTCGGGGCGGTGCTCGGCCATGATATCCAGGGCGTCACGTCCTCGGTTCGCGGTCAGGGTTTCATAACCTTCGTCGAGTAGCACTTCGGCCACTACTTCAGCGATGGCGGGCTCGTCGTCAATGATCAGGATGGTTGGCACAGCGTGCTCACTTCCCGCAAGGGTTATTCCCATAGAAAAATATCGGCGCTTGAATTATTTGAGGATTCACTCACATGGTACCACACCCCCGGTGGCTGTCAACTGTTTAGCGCGGTATGTCGATGCGCGGACGCACCCAGTAGAGCCCGGCGGGCGAAGATGAGCCGGGGCCGCTCACGCGCAGGGTCAGACGACCGGCCTGCCCGCCGTAGGGCGACATATCCACGCTGATTGGCAGCAGAAGGCCGTCGGGCTGCTTGCCGCCCTGGTAGAGCAGCTGGCCCTCGAACGTGATCGTCACGGTCACGCTCTGGGATGCCACCCCCTTGGCGAAGCCCACGGCGCCGACGAGGATCTGCCCCTGCTGGAGGGCCGGCAGCTGATACTCGCCCTCGATGTAGGGCTCCACTGTTGCGCTGAGAGGCTGAGAGGCCTCCAGCTCCGGCGGCACCATCACCAGGAGCCCCTGATACTGCTGGCCATCCTCGAGCGTGGCGTCGCCGCTGGCGGCCCACCCTCCCCGGTCAGCGCGCAGAAACGGGCGCCCAAAGCTGACCCGCCCCTCGTTAGTGCGCCAGGTGGCGCTCGGGGCCAGGGCCACCAGATCGACGACAGCCCCGCCCGCCGGCGGCACTACGGTCGGCGGCACCGCGGTCGGCGGCACCGCGGTCGGCGGCACCGCGGTCGGCGGCACCGCGGTCGGCGGCACCGCGGTCGGCGGCACCGCGGTCGGCGGGGCAAGGGTGGCGGACGGCGCGGGCGCCAGCGTCGGCGGGACAACGCTGGGCAGCAAG
>JAAXUL010000275.1 GCA_013336035.1 Chloroflexales bacterium | reverse complement strand
TTCGGGGGCGGGCAGGACAGCGGCCAGGCCCTGATCGCCCGCGACCTGCTCGAGCGCCAGGGCCCGGGGCTGCGGGCGGCGATCGAGGGCGGCCTGGTGCTGCTGGCGATCTGCGGCGGATACCAGCTGCTCGGCCACTACTTCCTCACCCACAGCGGCGAGCGGCTGCCAGGCCTCGGCGTGATGGACATCCATACCGTCGGCGGGAAGCAGCGCCTGATCGGCAACATCGTGGTCGAGGCCGAGCTTGCCGCCGCGCCGGTGCGGCTGGTGGGCTTCGAGAACCACAGCGGGCGCACCTACCACGGCCCCGGGGTGCGCCCGCTCGGCAAGGTGCTGGTGGGCCACGGCGACAATGGCGAGGACGGCGTGGGCGGCGCCGTCTACCGCAACGCCTTCGGCTGCTACCTCCACGGCTCGCTGCTGCCCAAGAACCCCCAGCTTACGGACCACCTGATCGGCCTGGCCCTCGAGCGACGCGATGGGCCCACGGCGGCCCTGGCCCCGCTCGACGCGGCCCTCGAGCTGCGCGCCCAGCGCGCGATGGTAGAGCGCCTGGTGCGCTGATGAGAGGATCGAGGAACATCTATGCCCACCTACACCCTGTTCGGCGGCGAGATCGATGAGGAAGAGGCCGCGGCGGCCCTGTCGGCGGTAGTATGCCTGCTCGAGGAAGAGGCCGCGGCGGCCAGCGCCAGCCTACCCGCTGGCCGAGGGATCGGCTGGCATGAGACGGCGAAGCTGGTCACCCAGGGCATCATCCCGACCCGTGTGCCGATCGCGCCGCGCTGGAGCAGCATCGAGCGGCTACGTCGCGCCGGACGCGGCAGCAGCGGGATCGTCGGCCAGTGATTCGCGCGCCTCACCTCCCCAGGACCCAGGCCTTCCAGTCGACCTCGAGCTCGTCGAAGCGCTTGCCGTAGACACCGAGGTAGTCGGATGAGGCGGGGTAGTTCTGGCCTGTGATGTAGAGTCGGTCGAACTGCTCGCGCCCGTAGGTGTCGATCAGGAACTCGACAAAGCTGGCCCACTGGTAGTACAGCTTGTTCATGTCGCTCACCGGCAGGCCGACGTAGCTCTCGTGGAGGGGGATATCCTCGCCCTTCTCGAGCCATGGGCGCACGAAGGTGCGGAAGTCGGGGGCGCCTCCGAGCCAGTAGGTGCCCGCGCCCCAGGTCGCAACCCCCTCGACCAGTACCAGATCAGCCTTGAGGTGCAGGTCGCCATAGCGGTCGTGGCAAAGCTGGTGTACATACTCGTGGGCCAGGATGTTCACGGCGCGGCCCACCGGAAGCTCGCGACATGTGAAGACCTGCACGGTGCGAACCTCGGTGTAGGCGATGCCATGGAGCCCGCAGGCGGGCTCGAGCCCCACATAGGTGTTGATCTGCCCCTTCGGCCCCGAGCCAAAGCGCCGCACCACGTACTGTAGCGCCTGGTCGAGATCCGCCACAAGGCTGGCCTGCCCCTGCTCGCTCAAGAGCCCATCCGCGACAACGATATGGAGCCCCTCGACCCGGGTGCCGTAGTGGCCGGTCAGCGGCACGGGTGTCGGCGTAGGGACACCATCGGGCAGCGGCCGCTCGGCACCCGCGGGCAGCGGCTGAACCGCTGTGCTGGGCACAAAACGAGGCGGCGGCGGGCGGCCCATAGTAAAGAGCCAGGCCAGTATCACAAGCAGCGAGGCTAGGGCGATCGGCCCAAGGGCGTGCCGTGGGATGTTTGGAAAGGGCGCCATCTATTCCACGTTGACCTCGTAGGAGGCACGCTCGCTGGTATGGGGTGTTGCGCCGATGACTACGAGGACGCCTCGCTCGCCTGGGGCCAGGCTCGCCGAAGCCGCGCCCGTCGCATCAACGGCCAGCGGCTCGACAGCGGTGGCGCCGTCTGCGGCTATGCGAACCAGACGCAGCTCCCAGCGCTGGGGCAGATCACCATCGACGCGAACGAACCCCTCGGGCTGCCAGCCGCCGTCGCCGGACTCGACATCATCGCTGTAGCCCAGCTCGGGGACGCTGAGATCGTCGATCAGCATGCCGGGCGCGTTGAAGGCCTGATCGTTGATCTGCCAGAAGCGCACCAGGATCTCTTTGCCCACATAGGGTGAGAGGTCTACTGCCTCATCGACCCAGACCCCGCGCTCCCTGTCATTAACCGACAGGCCGGGCCTCCCGCTGACCCCGGTGATGCCCTGGCCGTAGTTGACGCCCTGGGGGTCATACGTGGTAGTCGAAGTGCCGGGGAGCGTCTCCCATGTGGCGCCTCCATCAGCCGAGACGGTCACGAAGGCGTAGTCGTAGTCATTCTCGAGCTCGTACCAGGTTGCGAACCTCAGGGTGGCGGTGCTCAGGCCACGCAGGTCGAAGGGGCGCGTGAGCGTAGCGATCGAGTTATCGCTGCGGTCGCTCCACCAGGCGAGGCGGCCGCGCGGCATCTCAGAGGCGAGCCCGACAGTGGTGGCGCCCTTGAAGGTGAGGGTGCGGGGGCCCGCGGGGAGGGCGAAGTAGTCGGCGCCGTACTGGGCAACCGTGTCCCGCAAGGCGCTGCTGGGCGCAAGGTCGGCGGGCTCGACGCGCGCCGGCAGTAGCGAGGGCAAGCTATGGCCGGTAGCGTAGGTGTAGCGCCCATCGCCAATGGGGCTATCAATCAGATTGGCGACCGCCCAGTCGGCGACGATCTGGCCGAAGCTGGTAAGATCGGGGCGCGTGCGCGCCGCCAGATCGACAAAGGTCTGAAGATTGTCGCCGGCGTCAGCGCGGATGAGGGGGAGGATCTGGTCCTCGCCGGCATACTGGGCATAGATATAACGCAGAAACATATGGGCAGCGCCATAGTGGGCGCCCGTGGTGCCCGGGGCCGCAGACCAACCGGTGAGCTGCACGTCGGGGGCCGAGAGATAGAGGCTGGCGAAGGCGGAGGATGAGAAGCCGTTGAAATCATCAGATAGCTGTGAGGCGCCCTCGTTGAACCAGATGGCGCTGCTCGGCTGCTCGTGCTGATGTATCATGTGCTGGAATTCGTGGGCCAGCACATCAAGGTAGGCAGGGTTATTGAAGTCAAGCTGCGCGATGTTCATAAAGAACATATCGCGCTCGTTGCTGTAGCGGTTGACCTGGCGGGGCACCGAGTCCTGGGACGAGTAGTAGCCAAGGATCCCGCCGCTGGGGTCGCGAGCGTTGAGGATCGTAATGCGCAGATCGCCATCGACGCCGGGCTGGGCCTCGGAGCCGAAGATCTCGCGGGTGCGCGGGTAGATCTCCTGCTCAAAGGCGCGGGCGGCGTGCTCGAGGTCGGCCTGGTTGTAGGGCAGGCCCTGCTCGACATACATCAGGGCGACTGGCCCAATGTAGCGCAGCTCGGCCTGGATCTCGGACTGCACACGCGAGGCCATATCGGTGATGTAGAAGGCGCGAACCTCGCCAACGCTGGCGTCAAGGGGGCTGGTGCGGGCGACGGCCGGGCATGCCGACGGAGCGGAGCGGCAGCTGCCGAGGGCGCGCGCCAGATCGACCGCGTTACGGTCGGGGCGGCCGGAGGCGTCGAGGGCCGCGATCTCGTCGGCGGCGGGCGCCGAAGCGGTGCCAGGCTCAGCCGAGGCGCCCGGCACAGGTGTCTGCGCAGGCACGCCGCCGATCGGGATGGGCGAGGGGTCGCTGGAGGCCACGGGCGAACGGACGGCGGGCGCCGTCGCAGTCGCCGGCTCAGCTACGGACACAGGCGCGCGTGTGGGTGAAGCAGATGGGGCGGCGCCGAAGGGGGCACAGGCCGCAAGGAGCAAGACCCACACGGCTGCCAGGGGGCAACGCTTTATCATAGGCATATTGTACTGCCGCGGCCCAAGGGGGTGCAATATCAGAGCAGCACACAGCGAGACGCCCTCTCACTATGGCAAAAGTAGGGCGCCTACACCACCTGGGGCGGGGGGACGAGGCCGCGCTGGACGGCGACGATAGCGGCCTGGGTGCGGTTGCTGACGCCGAGCTTCTGGAAGACCTCGATAAGGCGATTGCCGACGGTCTTCTCAGAGAGGCTAAGCTTGAGGGCGATCGCGCGGTTGTCGTCGCCCTGGGCGACCAGGGCGAGGATGTCGCGCTCGCGGGGGGTGAGAAGGTCGGCGGCAACGGGGGTATGCTCGCCGCGGCGAAGCATATCGAGGACACGGGCGGCCGCGCTACCGGCAAGCGCCGCCTCGCCACGATGGACGACGCGGATCGCCTCGATCAGCTCGGCCGAGTCGGCGTCCTTGAGCAGGTAGGCGTTGGCGCCGGCGCGCAGCGCCTCGAGGACCGTACGCTCGTCGCGGTGCATAGTGAGGACTATGGTGCGCGTGGTGGGGCTGGCGACGGCGATCTGGCGCGCGGCCTCGATGCCGGTGATGCCGGGCATCGAGATATCGAGGAGGGCGATGTCGGGACGGCGCTCACCGGCCTGGGCCACAGCGGCAATGCCATCGCTCACCTCGGCGACGACACGGAAGCCGCCCTTGCGCTCGAGGATCTCGCGCAGACCCTGGCGAAACATGGTGTGGTCGTCAGCGATCAGGATCGTTATCGGCTCGGTCGTGGCGGACCCAGTCACTGCCATGCTCCTGCGCTGCGCTTACTACTCGTTGCTCATAGGGTGTGTGAGATCATCATACATCAGTTCCTATGTTTGTTGCCAGCCATGACGAAAGACGAAGGGGGCAGCGTGCCCATCCTTCGCCCTTCGTCATGGCTGGCAGCGGGCTTCCAGAAAGCAGTGCTAGAGCGCGTTCTCGGTGCGGCGGCCGCCGTTGCGGGCGGGGCGGGTCTGCCACTCGCCGAGGAGCATGCGGGCCTGCTCATCGCTGAGGTCGGAGCTGGCGATGCCGAAGCGACGCTCGGTCTCCTCATCAAGGTCGAGCGAGCGACTCTGGGCGAGGCGGGCGAGGGCCTGGAGCTGCCGGTCGCTGGCGGGCTGGCTGCCCTCGGTGAGGGTCTCGGCGGTGGCGCGGGCGCGCTGCTCGGCATTGTAGCGGGCCCGCTCGTCGGACAGCTTCTTCAGGCCGTCGATGAAGGCCGAGGCCTGGCCCTTGGTCAGCGTGACCAGATCGACGCCCTGCTCGCCGGCGTAGCCGACCAGATCCTCGCTGGACCAGGAGAGGTTATCCTGGAGGGTGGCTATATAGTTGCGCTGCTTGTCGCTGGCGGGGGCCTCGGGGTCGCGCACGGTGATCGCCGCGGGGGCGCCCTGGGCCTCGCGCACGGTGGCGACCTGCTGCTCGACGGCCTCGCGCTGGGCGCGGTAGATGCGCCAGCCAAGCTCGACCGCGCGCTGGACCTCCTCGTCGGTGGCGGTGACCGGGAGGGTGATCGTCTCCTCGAGGGTGACGAAGTCTTCGCCGAGGCGGATGGCGGCCCTATAGGTGCGCGTGACGCTGCGCTCTTCGCTGAGGGTAGGCAAGGGGATCTCCTTACCGGTGGCGCCGGCCGGCGGCGCCGCTGCCGGTCTACTCCGACTTTCCGTAGCTGCTCGTACTTAGCGTATTGGGGGTGCGATTCGCCCCACTGCTCTGTCGCCCGGCCTGCGTGGCAGGAGCAATGCTATTATAGCACACTTGTTTCTAAGATACAAGAGGGGGTGACCCTCACAGCCCGCGGATGATAACGCGCCCGGCCTCGAGGCGCTCGACCTGGGCCAGGGCGGCGACGGGCACGCCGAGAACCTCGAGGCCGGCGCGGCCGTGCTGGAAGAGCTTCTCGACGACAAAGGCGGCGACCACGAGGGATGCCCCGGCCTCGGCGACGATCTCGGCCAGGGCCACAGCGGTGCGCCCATTGGCCAGGAAGTCGTCGACCAGGGCCACACGGGTACCGGCCGGCAGGTAGCGTGACGAGATAACCAGGCGGGTCTGCCCACCTTTGGTGGGCGATGGCACAACCCGCGAGAGCGCCGGGGCCTCGACCTCGGGCGAGTACTTCTTGGCGTAGACGAGGGGCACGCCAAGGGCCATTGCCGTCGCGAGGGCCGGAGCGATGCCGCTGGCCTCTGCGGTGAGCACCAGATCGGGGTTGAAGGGGGCCAGCCGCTCGCCCAGAGCCACGCCGAGCGAGCGCATCAGCTCGGGCTCGATGCGGTGGTTCAGAAAGTGGTCGATCTTCAGGATGCGGTCATCCACCACTGTCGCCTCAGCGATAATACGGCGAGCCAGGGGGAGGTAGGGGGCCGAGAGGGCCTCGGACAGAGAAGCGTCTGCGGGCGTCACGGGCAATCTCCTTAGAGGGGACGTGACCTGGGGCCGCTGGCGAGCACCTTCACCTGCGCGGTCTCGGGCCAGTTAGTACCATTGCGCACCAAGTTTGCCTATGTTACCATACTGAGACGCGCCGCCGCCTGTCGCCTGACAGGCTTTTTCTATGTTCTGAAGTGAGGTCTCTATGTCGATGGGAGTCGCCTACACCCTGACCGTGCGCTGCCAGATCGAGAACCGCCCCGGCATGCTTGGCCGGCTCACCACGCGCATCGGCGAGGTAGGGGGCGATATTGGCGCGATCGATATTGTGCGGGCCGAGCGCTCACTCCTGGTGCGCGACGTCACCGTGCGCGTGCAGGACGAGCAGCACGGCGGCACGGTGGTGGCCGCGATCAACGACCTGCCGGGCATCAGCGTGCTCCAGGTGAGCGACCGGGTCTTCCTGGCCCACATGGGCGGCAAGCTGGCCGTGCACAGCAAGGTCTCGCTGAAGAACCGCGAAGACCTCTCGCTCGCCTACACCCCCGGCGTGGCCCGGGTCTGCAGCGCCATCGCCAACGAGCCCGACAAGGTCTTCGACCTGACCTGGAAGGCCAACAGCGTGGCCGTGGTGAGCGACGGCAGCGCCATCCTGGGCCTGGGCAACCTCGGCCCCGAGGCGGCGATGCCGGTGATGGAGGGCAAGGCCATCTTGTTCAAAGAGCTGGCCAATATCGACGCCGTGCCGATCTGTCTGCGCTCGCAGGACCCCGATATGATCGTGCAGACGGTCGAGCAGCTGGCGCCGGGCTTTGGCGGGATTAACCTCGAGGATATCGCCGCGCCGAGCTGCTTCATTGTTGAGGGGCGCCTGCACGAGAGCCTCGATATCCCTGTGATGCACGACGACCAGCATGGCACAGCGATTGTGGTGCTCGCGGCCCTACGCAACGCCCTGCGGGTGGTGGGCAAAGACCTGCGGGAGGTGCGCGTGGTGGTGAATGGGGTGGGCGCCGCGGGCACCGCGATCGTCCGCACCCTGCTCGAGGCCGGCATCGGCGAGGTGACGGCCGTCGACCGCCACGGCATCCTGCGCGCGGGCGACGACCACCTGCAGACGCCCATGCAGCGCATCATCGCCTCGCAGACGAACCACGACCGGCGCCGAGGCGGGCTCGACACAGCTATGCGCGGCGCCGACATCTTCGTGGGCGTCTCGCAGGGCAACATCCTCACCCCCGAGCTGGTGCAGAGCATGGCCGCCGACCCGATCGTCTTCGCCCTGGCCAACCCCGTGTCCGAGGGCGACCCCGACATGCTGCGCCAGTACGCCCGCGTGGTGGCGACAGGCCGCTCGGACCAGCCGAACCAGATCAACAATGTGCTGAGCTTCCCCGGGATCTTCCGCGGCGCGCTTGATGTCCACGCCCATAAGATGACCTCGGGCATGCGCCTGGCGGCGGCCGAGGCCCTGGCGAGCGTTATTCCGCCCGAGGAGGTGAGCGAGGAGTATCTGATCCCCAGCGTCTTTAACCGCTATGTGGTCCCGACGATCGCCGCGGCCGTGGCCCAGGCCGCGATCAAAGAAGGTGTCGCCCGCCGCGATCACCTGCCGGCGCGCGGCGGGGATTAGGGGTAGCACCAGAGCGGTAGAGGCACGGGGCCCAGCCATTGGCTGGGCCCTGACGCTGTCTAGGCCGCGTCAATCAGGCGTACCCGCGGTGCCGAGGCCCTGGCGGCAGACTCGCGGCCGTGGGGCGTTGCCGGCGGGGCAGGGGGGGCGCTCTTGATGATCGAGCCTTGCTCTAGGCGGGTCAGTGCGGTGAAGGCCCAGTAGATCGCCGCCGGAAATGGCCGGGCGGATAGCGAGGGTGGCAGGGGCTTTACCTCGGGGCTGCTGTACCAACGACGTGGTTTCATCGGGGCGGCTCCACGGAACAGCATGGCACGGCGACCGACGACAGATGGTCGTAAATAGCTTACACTTTACGAGGGCTGATGCTACTTGTCTGCGTCGTATTTATCGATTAGGGCGACAACGGGGAGGGGGCAAACCCCCTCCCCGTTGTAAAGTTGGAAGGCCATTATACTCGCGCCATGAACGGCTGTCAACCACCCGATTCGCCCACGCCGCAGGCACAGACAATCCCCCCTCGCGCTAGGCAAGAGGGGGGATTGACAGATATTGGGCATGGCCTGCCCCTGGGGGTAGCCGCGGTAGCGTTACCGCCCACGGTTGCGGTTGCGCAGGAAGGGCGGGATGTCGAGATCATCGCCGCTGTTGAAGCTGGGCGCCACGCGGGGCTGCGGCTGCGGCTGCGGCTGGGGCGCCGGGCGCTGCACGGGCTGGGTCGGCTGGTGCTGGGCCGGGGCGTGGCCCGCGCTGGTGGCCTGCCCTGGGTACGAGCGGGTCCGCTGGACATTCGCGCTGGTCCGGTCGAGCTCGAAGCCGGTAGCGATCAGGGTCACCTTCACCTCGCCGGGGGCGTAGGCCGGATCGATCACAGCGCCGACGATGATATTGGCGTCCGGGTCAACCTGCTTGGCGACAATATCGGCCGCCTCGTAGACCTCGAGGATACCCAGATCCTCGCCGCCGGTGACGTTGAACAGCACGCCCTTGGCGCCGTCGATGCTCACCTCGAGCAGAGGGCTGGCGATCGCCATATTGACGGCATCGACCATGCGGCTGTCGCCCTT
>JAAXUL010000274.1 GCA_013336035.1 Chloroflexales bacterium | reverse complement strand
CCGCGCAGTGGCGCGGCATGGACGCCGGCCCCGCCGAGCCGGCTGAGCCCGAGCCGGCCGATGCCGAGGCCCCCGCGAGGGGACGCGCAGGGCCGCGCCGCCGCCGCCGCCGCCGCCGCCGCCCGCGCTCCCTGACAGCGGAGCCGGGGCCTGGCGCGGCAGCTCCGGCAGCCTGGTGGTCACCGAGAAGAACGTCAACGCGATCAGGTCGGTGATGGACCAGCTCGCGCAGGACCTGGGCACGCAGAGCGTGATGCTCACCGACCGGGCGGGGATGACTCTGGTCGAAGTGGGCTCGGCGCCGAACCTGCCGATGGTGATTGTGCTGCCGCTGCTCTCGACGGGGTTCTCGACCACCGGCGAGGTGGCCCGCCAGCTGCGCGAGGAGGACGCCACAAGCGTTTATATTCATGAGGGCGTGAACGTCGACCTGTACTGCTTCGATGTCATGCAGCGCTTCCTGCTGGTGCTGGTCTTCAATAAGAAGTGGGCCAGCTCGAAGATCGGCTCTGTCTGGATCAACGCCAAGCGAGCGATCCGCGAGCTGCGCGACGCCTTCGACAAATAGGCCTGCGAGGCCCCGCTCGATGCAAACGTAAGGCAGCACGGCAGACGACGGCGAGGAGGGTTGGCCCTCCTCGTTTGATCGTCCCTGGGCGTGATCCGCCGCATCTTTCCGGGTGTGCTACAGACTACGGACTACCGCCCAGGCACAACGGTTGCCCGTGAAAAGGACTTATGGTATACTCCGCCGCGGCAGCCCTCCGAGACATAAATGTATTAAATCGTGGTGCGCCTAGGGGCGACTTGTGCTTTTTCAAGACCTATGTTATCCTGTTTGTGAAGGACTGAACGAAGCCGCACAGACACGTGAACGAGGAGCAACGAGGGCCATGAAGCCCACCTGAGCAGAGCGCAAGCTATCTGCCGGATGCGTTTGTGGTCTGCGAAATGCTTGCGCGGGCGGCCAAGTAGGGAGGGTGTTGTAGGGTCAGAGGTCGAAGGTTTGCATAGCGAAATAAGTTATGATATACTCGGCCCGGCCTTCGAGCTTGTTCACCGACAAGCGAGCGACAGGTCTTTCTCTACTCCCCCAGTGCCTTGATCAAATGATTGTGAAGGAATTCCCAACACTGTACCAGAGGGGATTGTAGCGATGCGGAACCGGATCCTGACCGTCCTGGGAGTAGCCGCCATCATTGGCATTGTGCTCTACTTCCTGGGCATCCGAATGACGAAGGACGATCTGCACATCTCGGCCGCGGCGGAGCCGCTCGCCTGTCTTGGCGGCCAGATTGTGGGTGAGCATTGCTCCCCGGGTACCTTCTTTCCGATCACGAACTCACTAGTCATGACGATCCTGGTGGATCTCATCCTGGTGTCGCTCATCGTCTTTGTTGGGCGGAATCTTCAGCTGGTGCCGCGCGGCCTCCAGAACGCGCTCGAGGCCTTGATCGCGTTCTTCTACGACTTCGCCCGCGGGGTAGACGCGAAGAATGTCGGCAAGTTCTTCGTACTTCCGGCAACCATCTTATTCTTCTTTATGGTGGGGAACGTGCTGGCCCTGGTGCCTGGCGTTGGCAGCATCGGGGTCTGCCGGGCAGAGGCGCACGCGGCCACCGTTGAGGGAGCGGCGAGTGCTGAGGGCGCAGCCACGGCCGAGGGCGCGGCCGCGGAGGGCACAGCCGCCGAGGCAGAGCCCCTGCTGGTCCAGCGCTTCCCGGCCTACTGCGGCGGCGAGGGGGTCATATTTGTCCCGTGGCTACGGGCGCCCGCGGCCGACCTGAACGTCACCTTTGCCTTTGCCCTTGTGGCGGTCTTCATGGTGGAGTTCTGGGGCTTTCAGGCGCTCGGCATCGGCTACCTGGGCAAGTTCTTCATCAACCCCTTCAAAGAGGGCGCGATTATGACCTTCGTGGGCATACTCGAGTTTATCTCCGAGATTATGCGCATCGTCGCTTTCGCCTTTCGTATTTTTGGCAACATCTTCGGCGGCGAGGTCGTGCTGGCAGTGATGTCATTCCTCTTCGCCTACCTGTTGCCGCTACCTTTCTATGGCCTTGAGGTCTTCGTCGCCCTGATCCAGGCGGTGATCTTCGCG
This sequence comes from Chloroflexales bacterium, assembly GCA_013336035.1. GTDB lineage: Bacteria > Chloroflexota > Chloroflexia > Chloroflexales > Chloroflexaceae > CAIWXH01. The sequence goes on along the minus strand of JAAXUL010000274.1, from coordinate 6,798 downwards.
GTGCTGACAGTTGTCTTCGCGGCCCTTGCGGTGCAGCCGCACGCGGGTCACGGCGACGACGATCACGGGCACGCCACTGGTGAGAAGGCCGTGGCGGCCCATTAATACGGCATATTCCGGACTGAGCTCGTCGTTTCCAATCAAGCAAGGTTGTGTCTAGGAGGAGTGAGGCAATGACGGACCAAGGGCTACGGCTTCTGGCAATGGCGCTGGCGATTGGCGTCGGTACGATCGGCCCCGGCGCCGGCATCGGGGTTATCTTCGGCAGCGCTCTCGAAGCAATGGGCCGCAACCCCGAGGCTGAGGGCCTAGTACGAACCTATATGTTCCTCGGCTTCGCACTGACCGAGGCGCTGTTCATCTTCGCCCTGGTGTTCGGTCTGCTAATCGGCTTCAATATCCTCTAGTTAATGCATCCAGCTCGCCCGCCGCTCTCCGGGAGTGCGCCAGCGGGCGAGATGAGGAGTGACGATAGTGGAAAAACTGGGCATTAATTGGGGCCTACTGATCGCGCAGATCTTCAACGTGGTCCTGCTGGTCTGGCTGCTGGGCCAGTTCCTCTTCAAGCCCATCCTGAACATGCTTAGCGAGCGTACGCGGCGCGTGGAGGAGAGCCTGAAGGAGGCGGACCAGGTGAAGGCGCAGCTCGCCAACGCCCGGAAGGGCTATGAGGCCGAGGTGGCCAAAGCCCGCCAGGAGGCCGCCGGGATCGTCGCACAGGCCCAGGAGCGGGCGAAGGCCCAGGAGGCCGAGATCCTGGCTCAGGCCCGCCGCGAGGCCGAGCGTCTGCGCGACGAGGCCCGCACGCAGGCGGGGCAGGAGCGCGATCAGCTCCTCCGCGAGGCCAAGGGCCAGATCGCCGAGCTGGTGACGCTCACCGCCAGCCGTGTGCTGGGCGCAGAGCTACAGGCCAAAGGTCACGATAAGCTGATCGCCGAGTCGCTGGCCGCCTTGGGCCGTCGGAACTAGCGCGTAATGGCAGGCAGGGGCGCGTACCCTCGTGTCAGATTCGTCCAGGAAATTAAAGATCCATGGCAACCACAGTTGATGCCAAAGCGATCGCAGGCACACTCTACGAGGCGCTGATCGGGGCGGCTCTAGAGCAGCTGCAAGCGGCCGCGCCGAAGCTGACCGGTATTGCCGGCGGCGATGTCGCCCAGCGTGTCGATGCGGCCCTCCCGGCCGGCGCACTGCCCCAGGTGCGCAACTTCCTGCTCGGCCTGGCCAACGAGGGCCTGCTTGACCAGCTCGATGACGTGGTCACGGCGTTCGGCAGCTTCTCGGCGGGCCCGCCCGCCCAGGCGCTCGCCGCCGTCGTCACCAGCGCGGTCGAGCTCAGCGCCGACCAGCAGGCGACGGTCAGCGCCGACCTGCGCAAGCGCTACGGCGCCGATACGAAGGTCAGCTTCGATACCGATACCTCGCTGATCGGTGGCCTGATTATCCGCATCGGCGATCAGGTGCTCGATAACAGCCTGCGCACGCGCCTCAGCGCCGTCCAGCGCAATATGCTTACGAGCTAAGCAGGCAACAGGCAACAGGCAGCGGGATATCAGCGGCCCCACACCACGAGACAACCGGACGTCGGACGGGGTGTCCTGGGTGTGTGGTGGACCTCGCTGGTGCCTGTTGCCTGTTTTCTACTCACGAGGGAGCAGAGAGATTATGACGACTGTTACTGACGACCTTATCTCCCGGTTGCGAGCCGGTATCAAAGCTGGCGTTGATCTGAAGCCGCGCCAGGTCAATGTTGGCACCGTCGCCTCGGTGGGCGACGGTGTTGCCCGTATCGAGGGCCTCGACCGGGTGGTGGCCTCGGAGCTGCTCGAGTTCCCGCCCAAGGCCGGCCGCGCCGAGGCGATCTTCGGCATCGCGCTCAACCTTCAGGAAGAGAGCGTGGCCGCGATTGTGCTCGGCGAGGACGAGACGATCGAAGAGGGCGACCTGGTCACCTCGACCGGCCAGGTGATCTCGGTCCCCGTCGGCCAGAGCCTGCTCGGCCGCGTGGTGAACCCGCTTGGCCAGCCGGTAGATGGCAAGGGCCCGATCAACACCGACGTGCTGCGCCCGATCGAGCGCATCGCCCCGGGCGTGATCACCCGTAAGTCGGTGGACGCCCCGGTGCAGACCGGCATCGTCGCGATCGACGCGCTGATCCCGATCGGCCGCGGCCAGCGCGAGCTGATCATCGGCGACCGCCAGACCGGCAAGACGGCCGTGGCCGTGGACACCATCCTCAACCAGAAGGGCCAGGGGATGGCCTGTATCTACGTGGCTATCGGCCAGCGCCGGGCCCAGGTGGCCCAGGTCGTGGGCGTGCTCGAGCGCTATGGCGCCCTCGACTACACGATCGTCGTCTCGGCCTCGGCCTCTGAGTCGGCCGCGCTCCAGTTTATCGCCCCCTACGCCGGCTGCGCGATGGGCGAGGAGATCATGGAGAACGGCGTGATGATCGACGGCACGCTGGTCAAGGACGCGCTGATCGTCTATGACGACCTGAGCAAGCACGCCGTGGCCTATCGCCAGGTGTCGCTGCTGCTGCGCCGCCCCCCCGGCCGCGAGGCCTACCCCGGCGACGTGTTCTACCTGCACTCGCGCCTGCTCGAGCGCGCCGCGCGCCTCAATGAGGACAACGGCGGCGGCTCGCTCACCGCGCTGCCCGTGATCGAGACCCAGGCCAGCGACGTGTCGGCCTACATCCCCACCAACGTGATCTCGATCACCGACGGCCAGATCTACCTGGAGTCTGACCTGTTCAACGCCGGCCAGCGCCCGGCCCTGAACGTCGGCATCTCGGTGAGCCGCGTGGGCAGCTCGGCCCAGACCCGCGCCATGCGCTCGGTGGCCGGTAAGCTGAAGGGCGAGCTGGCCCAGTTCCGCGACCTGGCCGCCTTCGCCCAGTTCTCCAGCGACCTTGACGCGACCACCAAGGCGCAGATCGATCGCGGCCAGCGCATGCAGGAGCTGCTCAAGCAGCCGCAGTATAACCCGCTGCCCGTCGAGGACCAGGTGGCGATCCTGTACGCCGCCAATAATAACTACCTCGATGATGTGCCGGTGGTCAAGATCACCCAGTGGCGCGACGACTTCCTTGAGTTTTTGAAGACTGCCCGCCCCGCGGTGCGCAAGCTGATCGCGGACAACCGGCTCGATCGTAAATTCCCGTCCGACGAGGTCAAGAACGCGCTGGTGGGGGCGATCAAGGAGTTCAAGTCGACGAGCAACTACAGCTAGAGCGGGCGCTTCAGGGAGGGCCTGGCCCTCCCTGAAACCCTCTCTGGAAGGGCTATGGTATGGCGAGCAGCCGAGAGATTAAGCGTCGCATCCGCTCGGTGAAGAACGTGGGGCAGATCACCCGCGCGATGGAGATGGTCGCGGCCTCGAAGATGCGCCGCGCCCAGCGCAATGTGCTGGCGGCGCGCCCTTACGCCGACCGTATGCGCGATCTGATGGCCGACCTGACCTCGCGCGTCGTCGGCTCTGCTAAGAAGGGCACGTTGCTTGATAAGCGCGCTGAGGTGAAGAGCGTCGGCCTGATCATTGTCACGCCGGACCGCGGGCTCTGTGGCAGCCTGGTGACAAATGTGCTGCGCCGGGCCGTGCGCTTCACCCTCGACCAGCGCGCCCTCGGCCGCAATGTCGAGCTTTTTGTGTACGGGAAGAAGGGCCGCGACTACGTCGTCCGTAATGGGCTGCCCCTCGCCGCCGAGATGATCAAGCTCGGCGATGCGCCCCGCATCGAGGACATCCTCGGTGTGTCTGTCAGCGCGATCTCTGGCTTCCAGGCGGGGCGCTACGATGAGCTCTACATCATCTACAGCGAGTTTATTAACACGCTTGTACAGCGCGCTAGCCTTAAGCAGCTAGCTCCGGTGGACAGCCCCGAGGCCCCGGTCAGCACCTCGCAGGTCTTCACCTATGAGCCGGGCGAGGAAGAGGTGCTGCGCGAGGTGCTGCCGCGCTACGTCGAGACCCAGATCTACCAGGCGATCCTCGAGTCGACCGCCAGTTTCTACTCGGCGCAGATGGTGGCCATGCGCAATGCCACCAAGAGCGCCAAAGACCTCGTGCGCGACCTGACCCTCACCTTCAATAAGGCCCGTCAGGCTGCGATTACCAAAGAGGTGAGCGAGATCTCGTCGGGCGCCGCCGCTCTCGCGGAGTAACGCCTGGAGCATACAAGTAGGGCCGCAGTGGCCTGCGCCCCCTACACGCCTCAACTGGAGGAAGTAATGGCTAAGCAGTCCGGAGTTATCGCCGAGATCATCGGCGTGGTGGTTACCGCAAGCTTTCCTCAGGGCTCTGTGCCCGAGATCTATAACGCGCTGGAGATCCCCCTGGATGGCGGCGGGCGGCTGGTGTGCGAGGTGCAGCAGCAGCTTGGCGACGGCAGGGTCAAGGCGGTGGCCATGGGCACCACCGACGGCCTGCGCCGCGGCCTGGAGGTGTTCGACACCGGCAAGGCGATCTCGGTGCCGGTAGGCCCGCACACCCTGGGCCGCGTGTTCAGCGTGCTGGGCGACCCGATCGATGGCGAAGGCGCGGTGGCGGCTGATGTCGAGCGCCGGCCGATCCATCGCGAGCCGCCCTCGTTCGAGGAGCAGAGCACCGAGGCCCAGGTCTTCGAGACAGGGATCAAGGTGATCGACCTGATCGCCCCCTTCACCCGCGGCGGGAAGACGGCGATCTTCGGCGGCGCTGGCGTCGGGAAGACTGTGGTCATCCAGGAGCTGATCGCCAATATCGCGAAAGAGCAGTCGGGCTACTCGGTCTTCGCCGGCGTGGGCGAGCGCTCGCGCGAGGGCAATGACCTCATCCACGAGATGAAAGAGGCCCGCATCGACGATAACACCACCGTCTTCGATAAGACGGTGATGGTCTTCGGCCAGATGAACGAGCCGCCCGGGGCGCGCCTGCGCGTGGGCCTCACCGCCCTGACTATGGCCGAGTACTTCCGCGACGAGGGCCGCGACATCCTGCTCTTCGTCGATAATATCTTCCGCTTCGTGCAGGCTGGCTCCGAGGTCTCCTCGCTGCTCGGCCGTATGCCCTCGCAGGTGGGCTACCAGCCGACTCTCGGCACCGAGATGGGCGAGCTGCAGGAGCGGATCACCTCGACTAAGCGCGGGTCGATCACCTCGATGCAGGCGGTGTATGTGCCCGCCGACGACTACACCGACCCGGCGCCCGCCACGGTGTTCGCCCACCTCGACGCGACGATCTCGCTCGAGCGCGGCATCGCCGAGCGCGCGATCTTCCCCGCGGTGGACCCCCTCGCCTCGACCAGCCGCATCCTTGACCCGAACATCGTGGGCGATGAGCACTACCGCGTGGCCCAGGATGTCAAGCGCGTGCTCCAGCGCTATAAGGACCTCAAGGATATCATCGCCATCCTCGGTATGGAGGAGCTGGGCGATGAGGATAAGCTGACGGTGTCGCGGGCGCGCAAGATCGAGCTGTTCTTCTCGCAGCCCTTCACTGTGGCCCAGCAGTTCACCGGCCGGGCCGGCAAGTATGTGCCCGTCGCCGAGACGGTGAAGGCCTTCGACCGGGTGCTCAATGGTGAAGGCGATCACATCCCGGAGTCGTACTTCTATATGCAGGGCGGCTTCGACGAAGTGGTCCAGGCCTACGAGGCAAGCCAGAAGGCGTAGGGGCGCAGCACGCTGCGCCCGTAAAGGGCGCAGCACCCCGCAAAAGGAGCGAAACCTATGCCAATGCACCTTGAGATCGTCACCGCCGAGCGTGTCGTCTTCTCGGACGATGTCGATCAGGTCAATGCGCCGACCCGCGATGGCCGCGTGGGCATTCTGCCACGCCACGAGCCGCTGCTGACGATCCTGCAGCCGGGCGAGCTGGGCATCGTGAAGGACGGCGTGCGCACGCCCTACGCCATCTCGGGCGGCTTCATGGAGGTCTTGTCCAGCCGGGTGACCATCCTGGCCGACACGGTCGAGCGCGCCGATGAGATCGACGAGGCCCGCGCCGAGCAGGCCCGCCGCCTCGCCGAGGAGCGCAAGCAGACGGCCCAGTCGGACCGCGACATGGCCATAGCCGAGGCCAAGCTGCGCAAAGAGCTTGTGCGTCTCCAGGTGGCCCGCATGAAAGATGCGCGCCGGCAACAGTAGGGCGGCCTCTTACCACCCGGCCCCCCTCACCCGCACGGCGGGTGAGGGGGGTTCAGCATTAGCAGTGTCATCTAATTGTCAGCAGGGGCCGGGTATCGGCTGCCTGCCGGTGCGGAAAGATCCGCTATAATAGCGGGCGCTTTTTGGCCTGACATTCCAGGGGAGCGTATGGCGCGCAAGATCGGGATCGACCTGGGCACGGCCAACGTGCTCGTCTATCTGAAGGGCCGGGGCATCGTGCTCTCGGAGCCGTCGGTGGTGGCCCTGAGCACTAAGGATGGGCGCGTGCGCGCCGTGGGCAGCGAGGCCCTGGCTATGCTCGGCCGCGAGCCCGAGAGCATCGAGGTGGTGCGCCCTATGCGCAACGGCGTGATCGCCGACTACCAGGTCACCGAGGCGATGCTCAAGTACTTTATCGGGCGCGCCGCGGGGCGCTTCCGCTTCGCGAAGCCCGAGGTGATGATCTGTATCCCCGCCGGGGTGACCAGCGTCGAGATGCGGGCCGTCCGTGACGCCGCCCTCGAGGCCGGCGCCAGCCGGGCCTACCTCATCCGCGAGCCCCTGGCCGCGGCGATCGGGGCCAACATCCCCGTCGCCCAGCCCAGCGGCAACCTGATCATCGATATCGGCGGCGGCACCACCGAGGTGGCCGTGATCTCGCTCAACGATA
>JAAXUL010001020.1 GCA_013336035.1 Chloroflexales bacterium | reverse complement strand
TAGAATGGTGTGGGACGGCGCTCGTGCGCCTATAGTCCGTCGCCCACGTCCCTGCCGGAGGCAGCATGCGTTCTCTCTCGCGAACGATTGGCCTGGGCTTCATCGCCCTCTGTCTGCTGTCGGTAGCACTCAAGGCTTTTGTCCCTCTGCCCAGCGCCCTGGGCTACGCGCCGGTGGACCTGGGCTTTGGGGCGAAGGCCCAGCCCGTCGAGGTGGTGATCTGGTACGGCACCGAGAAGAAGCTCTGGCTCGAGGAGGCCGTCCGCCTCTTCGAGGCCGGCGGGGCCACGGCGGGCGGGCGCCCGATCATCATCAAGCTGGTGGGCCTCGGCTCACGCGAGATCGCCGACCGGGTGGCCCGCCAGGACTGGGGCGACGACCCGCGCCCCGCCGTTGTCAGCCCCGCCAGCAGCGTCTGGACCGAGGTGCTGCGCAGCGACTGGGCAGCCCGCGCTAGCGGCGCCGCAATCTTCAGCGGCGACCCGACGCCCCTGGTGCTCACGCCCCTGGTGGCCGTGGCCTGGGATGAGCGGGCCAGCCTGATCTGGCCGAACGGCAGCGCCGCCTTCTGGCAAGACCTGAGCGCCGCCATCGCCACAGAAGGCGGCTGGGCAGAGATTGCCAAGGGGCGCGGTTTCCAGCCCGGCTCGCCCGAGCACACCAAGGCCCAGGGCTGGGGCTTTGTCAAATTTGGCCACACCTCGCCCCTGACCTCGAATAGCGGCACCCAGACCCTCGCTATGCTCGCCTACGCCTACCACAATAAGACCACGGGCCTGACCACGGCCGACATCGCCGACCCGGCCTTCCAGAGCTGGCTAGAGGTCGTCGAGCGCTCGACGCTCGACTTCGGTGAGAGCACCGGCACCCTGATGACCAACATGATCCAGTTTGGGCCGAGCCGCTTCGATGTGGTGATGGTCTATGAGAACCTGGCGATCGAGGGCGTCGAGGCCGCGCAGCGGCGCTGGGGGCAGCCGATCCATATTTACTACCCGCCGGCCACAATACTGAGCGATCACCCGTACGCTATCCTCGGCGACCCGCTGACCACGGCCGACCAGCGGGCGGCCGCCGAGCGCTTCCACGACTTTTTGCTCTCCGAGCCCATCCAGACCCTGGCCCTCCAGTACGGCTTCCGTCCCGCAAGCCCGCGGGTCACGCTTACAGGCGCAGGCGCCGCGAACCCCTTCAGCAAGCTGGCCCAGTACGGGTTGCAGGTGGACATTGCCCAGCAGGTCGAGACGCCGTCGGACGAGGTGACACGCGCGCTGATCGAGCTATGGGAGCGTCGTATCGCTCCGCTGACGCTGCGGCAGCGCTAATCGTGAGGCGGGTTCTACACCTACTACAGGTACCGTGACGATGCTTCGAGGAGCCTCTATGGGCAACCCGTACGCCTACGCCGCGCGGCGGCCGCTCGCGATCGTAGTCCTGCTCCTGGCCGTGCTGGGCGGGCTATTGATCTACTGGTGGCTGCTGCCCCTTGGACTGCTCGCCTACGCGCTGATGGTCTTCTTTGGCGGGCGGGACCCGGCCGTGGCTGCGGCCAGCCAGCGCACGCCGCGCCCGCGACTCAGCAGCTCGACCTTCCGCGCCCAGATCGACATGATCGAGCGCACTCAGCAGGAGATCCAGCGCAGCGTGTCGCAGGCCGACGGCCCCGTCGGCCGCCTGATGACACGGATCAGCGACCAGGCCCGCGATCTGGTCGAGCAGGCCTACGCGCTGTGCGACAAGGGCCAGATCATCGAGGGCTACCTGGCCCGCGTAAACCTGGCCGACCTGCAGCAGCGCATCAGCACGACCGACCGGCAGATCGCCAGCACCGCCGACCCCTACACACGCCAGCAGCTGCAAGAGACGCGGGCGGCCCTGGCCGAGAAGCAGCGCAACGCGGCCGACCTGACGACCTACATTGGGCGCATCCAGGCCCAGCTCCAGAATATCCACGCCAACCTTGACAATGTGCTGGCCGAGACGGTGCGCCTGCGCACGGCCGACGCCGTGAGCGCCGACTCGGCGACCAACCAGGTTGCCCAGCGCCTCAGCGACCTGAAGAGCGACATGGATAGCTTCCAGCGCGTGCTTGATACGGCCCTGGCGACGACGACGCCCTAGCGCCGCGGCCGCCTCCCGCACCCCTCGCCGTTCGTTACACGAGCAGGCGAGGGGTTCGTTGTTCACCGCGCCTCCTCCTCGCGCCGGAGCAATGGCACGGGGGCGGCGTGCTACAATCGGCCAGGTCACAGCGGGGAGGCAAGCTATCGATGAAGCCCCACGAGATCATCGCGCCCTGGAAGGGCGACAAGCGGTTCACCGCGATCGCGAAGCGCGCCGCGGCCCTGAAGAAGGCGGGCCAGGAGGTCGCGGCCATTCGGGCGGCGATCGCGGCCGAGTTTGGCGCGCCCGCAGCGTTGCTCGGCCTGCGTGCCGAGCCGGCGCCCTACCGTGTCTTCGGGACTGTGGGGGCGCCCGGCGCGCCGATGGGCGAGGGCGAGGCCGACATCGAGCACAGCGCCTTCGCCCAGCTCCAGCTGGCCCTGCGCCTGCCCATCGCCGACCAGGGCGCCCTGATGCCCGATGCCCACCAGGGCTACGCCCTGCCGATCGGCGGCGTGTTCCGGGCCTACCGCGCCGTCTCACCCGCCATGGTCGGGGTCGACATCGCCTGCCGCATGATGCTGACCGTGTTCGCGGTCGAGCCCGACGAGGTCATGGCCCGCCGCGAAGCCCTGTTCCGCACGCTCAAGCAGGTGACCACCTTCGGCGCCGGGGCCGAGCGCGTCTACCCCGCCGACCACGCGGTGCTCGACGACCCGCGCTGGGGCGCTACCAGCCAGCTGCGCAGCCTGCGGACACGCGCCGCGGCCCAGCTCGGCACCTCGGGCAGCGGCAATCACTTCGCCGAGCTTGTGGTTGGCGAGGCTCTCCAGGATCTCATCCCAGGCGCGCCGCCGCGCTTCGCCGGCCTGCTCACCCATAGCGGCTCGCGCGGCGTCGGCTACGCCGTGGCCAACCACTACATGAAGGTGGCCGAGCAGGAGACAAAGCGGATCGCCCGCGTGCCGCGCTACTACGAGTGGCTCGACCTCGAGCGCGAGGCGGGCCAGGAGTACTGGACGGCGATGGAGCTGTGCGGCGCCTTCGCCAGCGCCAACCACCACGTCATCCACGAGCTGTTCGCGCGCCGCAGCGGGCTGCCGGTGGCCGCCCAGGTCGAGAACCACCACAACTTCGCCTGGCGCCAGG
>JAAXUL010001019.1 GCA_013336035.1 Chloroflexales bacterium | reverse complement strand
GCTCGTCGCCGGCGCCACCGGGGCCTACCTCGAGGTGATCGAGATCACCAGCACGGACACGGTCGCCCGCGATGTGACGCTGTTTCTGAGCGACGGCACGACCGACTACTTCTACGACACCGTCGCCGTCGCAGCGGCAACCGCGCTGGTGAAGGTGGTGAAGGTCAACCTGCTCGACGCGAACCGGCGCAGCTCCCTGGACCCGAACAACATTCGGAAGATCCTGGGCCTCAACTGGCGGTTCAAGGTGCGCGTGGAAACCGCCGTCACCGCGGGGGCCGAGGTCGCGGTGCTGTGTGACTACGGGGAGTTCTAATGTACTACGGCTTTCCGCGCAAGCCCGCCCCATCCGTGCACTATCGCCGGGTGAGCATCGACACGAACGCCACGGCCAAGCAGTATCTGCTCCCGGCCCTGGCGAACGCCGCCCACACCATCCGGGTGTTCAAGGCGGTGGCCGGCGGCGGCTATAGTCTCGTGGACCCGACCACCTACGGGCTGCTCCAGAGCGTGGACTGGAGCCAGGACGTCACCCAGCCGGGCATGACCGTGACCAGCAACGGGAGCAATCCCCAGAACGTCATCGACAACACAGACAGTGTCTGGGCCGGGCCCTACGCCACCAGCGGGCAGTACTTCACCATCGACCTGGGCGTCCCCGCCCTCATCGTGGCCGCCCGCTGCAAGCTCGCCGTCACCGAAGGGTATCGCTACACCACCGCCTTCAACGTCTATGGGGCCAATAGCAGCACCCCGTTTAACCTCGTACGGTCGTACACGACGCCCACGACCGGCACCTTTTTCGCTGTCTCTTTCAGCACTACGATTCCCATGCGCTACTGGCAGTTCTCTGTGACGGCCGTGAATACGGTTACCGCGACCGCCTGGTACGAGGTGGAGCTGTTCATGCCCGACAGGAGTCAGGCGATTTCGGGCCTCGATTTCAACGCCGCGCCCGGCGCGGGGAGCCTGCTGATTGAGTTCGTCGGGTACTAGCCATGTTCTTCGGCTACCCACGCAAAGCCGCATCCGCGGTGCGGTATCGCCAGGCCTCCATCGCCACCGACGCCGCTGCCTGCTTGTACCTGCTTCCGGTCGCGGCGAACCCGCGCTACCCGATTCGGGTGTACAAGGCCGTGAGCGGCGTCTACGTGTTCCAGGACCCCAGCACCTATCTGCTCGTGCAGGACGTGGACTGGGGCCAGGACGTTACCCAGCCGGGCATGACCGTGACGGGCAATGGGTCGAACCTCGCCGCGGTGATCGACAACAACGCGGCGACCCAGTGGACCGGAGCCTACGCCACCAGCGGGCAGTCTTTCACCATCGACCTGGGCACCCCCGTCCCCATCACGGGATGGCGGCTCCTCCAGGGCTATACCGAGAGCTACCGATACGGCAGAACCTTCACCATCTACGCCTCCAATGCGAGCGGATCGGGCTACGTACTCTTGCGCTCGTTCACAACGCAGACCCTCAACACCTGGTGGGCCATCTATCTCAGAAACCGGATCGCCTACCGCTACTGGCAGTTCTACACCACGAGTGTGAACACCGTGACCGCCACGGCCATGTGGGAGGTGGAGCTGCACACCACGGCGGCGACGCCGGCCGTGACCGGCATCGATTTTCCCTCCGCCCCCGGCGCGGGGTCGCTCATCGTCGAGTATGTGACCATCAAGTAGGCAGGAGCTGATCATGTCTGACCCCTACGTCCTCAACACCACCACCGTATCCACGGCACCCGCCGAGCTGTGGCGGCAGGCCGTGGCCGCCATCACCAAGGACGGCCAGGAAATCCTGCGGAAGGTTGCGGAAGCCCGCAAGATCTTCCGCGGCAACAAGCTGGACGCGCTCATCGCGGCCACCGCTGATGACGAGGCCGTGCGGGGGACCACGATGAGTGGCACACAAGCCCGCGCCTGGCTCGCCCTCATCAGCATCGTGACGGAGTTTAAGGACTCCGAAGTGAGTCCCGGGTTCACCGTCGAGGATGGCCTGTACGCGATGTGGCCGATCGTCTCCCCGACCCCCGAGGGCTAGGCACGCCAGATCGGTGTTCCAGAACGGCCCGAACATGCAGAACGCCCCGCCGAACGGATCGGCGGGGCGTTATGTGGCGTTCTGATGCGGTAACTTACGCAGCCGGGGTCAGGTGTTCCGGGCGTTCCGGGCGTTCCGAACGCCCCATTTGGCCCAACTGGGGGGCCAGCTGGGAAACGTCGAACAGGCGAACACCCGCGTAGGTCTCCCAATCCTTGATGGCGTCGCCAACGTTCACCGCCGCCGAGCCGCCCTTGGCGCTGAGCTGGAGCTGCCTGGCGATCCCGCGCTGCGAGGTCCGGGTGGCCTCACGGGCCTTGTCCAGGCTCGCGCCGCCGGCGATCAGGCGGCGGATTTCCGGCAGGGCGTCCTCGACGATCTGACGCACCTGCAGGTGGAGCTCGGTCGGCTCCCAGGGCCCGTTGCTGACCGGTGTCGCTGCCAGGGCCTCTGTGCTCGGGGCCGCGACCACGGCACTGCCGTGACTCTTGCGCTGGGCCTCCTCCAGCGCAATGACCAGGCGCTCGCGGTACGGCTGGGCGGCCGCGAGGATGGAGGCAAAGCCCATCCGCCGGCGCAGGGCGACGTGCGCGATGTCCTGGGCTGTGGGCCGGCGGATCTGGACCGCGAACACGTTGCCCTGCTTGTCCGGCTGATGCCACATGCCGGGGGTTTCGGGCTTGCTCCGCAGCTTCACCCCGGGGCCGACCAGGGCCGTCCAGGTGAACTGGTCCACCGTACCCAGGAGGCGAGTCAGGAACAGGGGCTTGAGGGCCGCGTCCAGGCCCGTGCTCTCTTTCAAGGCGTTGTGGGCCGCCAGGAACAGGAACACATCCACCTTACGGCCCTGCTCGGCGATGTTCCGCATCGCGTTCACCAGCACCAGGCCGAAGGCCCGGTAGAGCCCGCCCAGTTCATCGACGTGGATGACGACGGGATCGCCGTGGGGCTCGTCGGCGTGATAGCAGGGCATGCGCCGGTTGACCTCAGCCGACGCCCACAGCAGCACGGCCATGATCTCCAACGGGTCGCGTGTGTGCTCAAACAGATGCGTGATGGGGCGCAGGTCGGTCTGCTGATCCCGGCTGTGGTGGAGCGACAGATTGGTCGAGGCCCAGACGACCTGATCACCGTTGGCAATATCGCCCACGAGGAAGGCGATCTGGGTCTGGGTCTTGCCCTCCCCCTCCGCGCCCACCAGCATCGTGTG
>JAAXUL010001018.1 GCA_013336035.1 Chloroflexales bacterium | reverse complement strand
TGGGTCGAGCGTCGTGCTGAGCATCATCCGCTTCTTGAGCGCGCTCGCGCTCACCTGCTGCCGACTGCGCTGGCACACCAGCGCGACATCCACCGCAGCACGTGCGAGCGTGAGCTTGCCGGCCTCAATCGTGGAGAGGTCGAGGATGTCGTTGATCAGAGCCAGGAGCTGCTGCCCGCTGGTTTCGATCCGGTGCAGGGAGGCGACCTGGCGGGGCGTGAGCGGCCCGTCGAGCTCCTCCTGGAGTAGCTCGAGGCGGCCGAGGATGCTGCTCAGCGGCGTGCGCAGCTCGTGGCTCATCGTGGCCAGGAACTCATCTTTGAGGCGCGCCGCCCGAGCCAGCTCGACGTTTGCGCGGGCTAGCTCGGCCGTCCGCGCGGCCACGCGCTGCTCGAGTGTCTCGTTCAGCTGTCGCAGGGCCGCCTCAGCTCGCCTGCGCGCGGTGATGTCCCGTGAGACGCCCAGCACCGTGGTGACTCGCCCCTGCGCGTTGGTAAGAAAGGTCGTCGCGACCTCGGTCGGCACGATTGTGCCATCCTTGCACGGCTGGTCCACCTCGGACACGGCCGTGCGCGCCGCCTCGTCGCCGTCCAGGAAGGCGGCGAGGCGGGCGCTCAGCTGGCTGGCGATGCGCTGGTTCGACTCCGGGGTCAGCGCAGCCTCGACGGGCTGCGCCAGCACCTCCTCGACCGTGTAGCCGCGCAGGCGTTGCACCGAGGGGCTCACGTAGGTGAAGCGGAAGCTGGCCAGGTCCATCGTCCAGATTACATCGGCGCTATGCTCGGAGAGCAGCCGATAGCGGGCCTCGCTCTCGCGCAGCGCCGCTTCGATCCGCTTGCGCGCGGTGATATCGCGGCTATAGACGGTGACCCCCGCGCGCTGTCCGGTCGCGGTCGTGATTGGGCTCAAGCGATACTCTATGGTATGTGGCTCGGCCGTAAAGCGTCTGGTGGCTTCCACACTGAAGGGACCCTGGTGCAGCGCACGGTCATAATAGGCGCGCCACTCATCCAGCGCGGCCTGCGGCAGTTCGGGTACCAGCACGCAGTCGCCAGACTTCATCTGGCGTCCGATGATGGTGCTAGCATCCTGGTGAAAGCGGCGGTTGCCCACGATCAGCCGGTACTGCGCATCCACCGACCAGATGCTCCCGTCGGTATTCTCAATCAACGCCTCGAGATTCTGCTGGCTCTCCCGCAGCGCGGCCTCGGCCTGTCTGCGCGCCGTGATGTCGCTGTAGGCGATGACCACGCCATAGTCCTCCAGGGGCAGCGGCGCAGCCATCACATTGATCCAGGTCGTCGCCCCACGCGGCGTGATGACGCCCATCTCGACATTCGCCACCAGGCGCTGTTCCCTAAGCGCCTGCACGCTGGCATACTCCTCAGGCGGCATTGGTGTGCCATCGGGGCGCACGATCTGCCACTCGGCGCCGTCGATCTCGCGCTGGCGCTGCTCCTCGCGCCCAAGGCTAAGCAGGCGCTCGGCCATGGGGTTGCTCTCGACAATCTGGCCCGTCGCATCCGAGACGGTAATCCCCAGGGGAAAGGCGTCGAACAGGGTGCGGTACTTGGTCAACGCCACCTGCAGCTCAGCCTCGGTGCGCTTGCGCTCGGTGATCACGTCAAACACGGCCACAAAGTAGTCCCGCGCCGGGCTATAGACCGAGACCGAGAACCATTGCTGGAGCGCATCGACGAACCGTTCGAATTTCTCGTGCGTGCCGGTCAGGGCGACCCGGGCGTAGATCGCAAACAGCTCCGGATCGGTCTCACGAATGCCCGGAATGGCTTCGCTGACCCGCTTGCCGCGCACATCGTGCAGCCCCGTCAGTGCCTCAAAGGCCGCATTGACCTCGCAGTAGATCCAGTCGTGCGCGACCCCGTGCGCAAAGATCATCTGGCAGTAGGCATACCCTTCCGCCATGTGATCAAAGAGGCCCCGATAGCGCGCTTCGCTCTCGCGCAGCGCATCTTCCGCGCGGGTGTCCTCGGTAGTATCACTCCAGCTGCTCAGGCGCACCGCACCTTCGCCCTGCGTCGGGGCAAGGACCTGATCGGCAACAACGAACGTGCGCGTGCCGATCGGGAGGGTGACCGTTGCCGCTTGTTCCTCGGCGGCTGGCGCCGTCAGGAGTCGGCGGGTGTGGGCCTGATAGGCCGTGGCCGCCGCCGGCGGGAGGAGCTCGACGAGCGCTGTCCCCACCAGTTCGGCCGGGGGCAGGTGGAAGATGCCGGCGGCACGCGCGTTGGCGAAGATACAACGCTCGTCGGCGTCGATGAGCAGCACGCCGGTGTCCAGCCTGTCCAGGATCGCGCGCGCGCGGCGCTCGGCAGCCGTCCGCTCGGCGAGCAGACGCTCTGCCTCGGCCAGGCGGGCGCGCAACGCTTGATTCTCCTCACGCAGCTGCTCGTACGATACGTGCTTCATAGACATAGCGTCACTCACAACAGGTCACGGGTACACGTGTTGCCCATACGGGCTCAGCTCAGGAGTAGGGGTGCAGCGTAGCGCGGATCATCCATTCTCTCCAGGATCAGCGGTTCGGCGCCGGCCCGTCGTTCCCCGCATCGTCAGTGGCCGACCCCGTCCGTCGCTGGCGGTGGGCCTCAATCGTGGCGACCAGCGTGCGCATGTTGATCGGCTTGGCGAGATAGGCATCCGCCCCCGCGGCCAGACAGCGCTCGCGGTCGCCCGGCATGGCCAGCGCGGTCACCGCCAGGATGGGGACGTGGGCCAGTTCGGCCTCGGCGCGGATGCGCCGGATGGCCTCCAGCCCGTCCATCCCCGGCATCTGGATATCCATCAGGATCACGTCGGGCGGCTCCTCCTGGGCCTGGACCAGTGCCTCACGGCCAGTACGCGCCACCCGCAGGTCATAGCCCTTCGCGCGCAGGTAGTCCCCCAGGGTCGCCAGGGTCTCCTCGTTGTCGTCGGCGAGGAGGATGCGCGGACGCGCTAGCTGGGGGGACATGACCAGGACGGTGGGCACCGGCGACGCCTCGGGGCGGACGAGAGCCTGGCGCAGCACCTGCTCGAGCGTGGGGCGGTCAATCGGCTTGACCAGCATGGCGGCGGCGCCCAGCGCGCGGGCCTGCTCCGGCTCGTCCACCACCGACACCACCAGCACGGGGATATCGCGGGTGCGTGGCTCGGCCTTGAGCTGGCGCAGCACGGCCCAGCCGTCGTCATCGGGCAGCAGGATGTCGAGGATGATCACGTCGGGCTGTAGGGCGATCGCCCGCTCGACCGTGCC
>JAAXUL010000273.1 GCA_013336035.1 Chloroflexales bacterium | reverse complement strand
CCAGGTGCTGTAACCCATCTTCTCTTTGCCCAACACGGCTGGGCGGATACCGCCGAGCCTATGCGCGAGCTTGCGGGCAGTGTGGCGGACCCTGGGACGGCCATCATCGCCCCAGATCTCGGCTACCTTCGCACCTGGCTGCGCATCAAGCCGCTGATTGACACCGTGGAGCGTCATGCTGTCGCCGCGTTCGCCGCGCACCCCCAGGTCCAGGCCAGTGTCATCGGGCACTCGATGGGCGGGCTGATCTGGCTGGAGCTCTTGAAGCGTCACCCGGAGTGGCTGCTGCGCATCCCCAGGCTTGCGCTGCTTGGCGTGCCGGTTGCCGGGGCCGACCTTGCCCGTATTTTCGACTCGCTTGGGCTGGGAGTTGGGATCGCCGCCGACCTGGGACGCAATCGTCGGCACCTGGCCGAGCGGATTGCCCAGCAGGTGCCGACACTGGTGCTTACAGGCGATGTCGATGGCGGCAGCGACGGCACGATTCCCATCACTGCGGCCGAGGTGCGGGGCGCGACCATGGTTGTGCTGGCTGGCGTCGATCACGCGGGCTTACGAACCTCCCCGCGGGCGTGGGCTTACCTCCGCCGGTTCTGGCGCGCCGGCCCCTGCCCCCGGCTCACTGACGCGGTAACCGGCCCTTTGCAGCATGTCCCCGGGATGACAACCGCACACCTGCGCGACTTTCCTCGGGCCCGCGTCGCGCTTGAGCTAGCCGATGGCACCACGCTCCGCCTGTGGAAGAACCCCTTCGCGGTCGATCACGTCTTTGTCGCCGATGCCCGCGGCCAGTGTGTCTTCGGGGGCTTCGTCGGCTGGATCCACGCCAAGGGGCTTGTGGAAACGATCCAGTCTATCGAACGTGATCTCGCGGCGTACCGGATCATCTGACGAGTCCCCTTCCTCTGTCTGCGTCGGCACGTGCTAGGCTCGGGCAACCACGCCGGATCGGCCAGCAGCGCGACAAAGCTCGGGCGCACGACTGCCAGGGCCTCGGCGGGTAGGGCCACCGTGAGCGTCTCACGCACCGGCCCAATCAGCTGGGCGTCAGGGCCTGCCAGTGCGGATTTGGCATTGACACGGCGCAGCCCGGGTGCTACGATAGGTTGATATTGTTACGTTTTTTGCTTGACAAATCGGAAGTGGCATGCGCATCTCGAGCAAAGGCGCCTACGGGTTGCGAGCGCTCTTCGATCTGGCCCAGCGCTTCGGCGAGGGCCCGATCCAGAGCGAGGAGATCGCCCGGCGGCAGGCCATCCCGGTCAACTACCTCAACCAGCTGCTGATCACTATGCGCCGCGCCGGGCTGATCGAGAGCCTGCGCGGGCCCCAGGGCGGCCACATGCTCGCCCGCAGCCCCGAGACGATCACCCTGCTGGAGATCCTCACCGTTCTCGAAGGCCCCCTGCTGCCGGATGAGCCAGGGCGCGACACGATACGCCCAACCGTGCCCGAGGACCACACGCTGGTTAGCGAGGTCTGGATAACCCTGCGTGACCGCCTTGAACAGATCCTCGCCGCGCGCACGCTCGACGAGCTCTGCCAGCGCAAGCGCGAGCGGGCGGGTAATCTCATGTACTACATCTGATACATGGGCCCTGCACTTCCACCCACCGCGCGGCCTGGAGCGGCACCGGCCAATGGACCAGCTCGATTGTGTCGCCGAGCCGCCACTCCGCACCGCTGGTCGGCCATTTCGCGCTGCCCATGCTGGCCCGAATGACCTCTATGCGATCGCGGCGGAAGAAGAGCCCTTCGCCGTGGGCATAGCCGCTGCGACGATCCGGGGTCAGCTGGACTCGTGCGCCCGGGCCGGCTGCGTCACGCGGCGCTCCCACTGACTGCCATCTCAGGCTGGGTACTGGTCGCCAATGGCATTTCCGGGTCGCCAATGGCATTATCCGGGTCGCCAATGGCATTGTCGGGTCGCCAGTACAGCGTCCGAGCTGTTTTAGCAGATTGGGAGGGGCTCGGACGGAGTACTAGTATCCATGGGCCGCGACCGACGCTGCCGCGGCGAGGTTGCGGAGTGGCGGTGGCTTGAGCTGGCGCAGCTCTCGGGTTTGCTTGGGCCGGGCTGCGCGTCGGCGGTCAGTGTGACTAGGGGTACCGCCCCCGGCGTGGCTCAGCGCGGCCCCCGGCCCTGCCGCCCGCCCAGGACGCAAACCGCAGCCGTGGCGCTATCCCCATAAGCCGTTCGGCAGGGTAGCGTTATAGTATCCGAAAGCCTCGCGTTTTATCGCACGGCCTGATGGTTCGGCAGGGCAATCCTGCCGGGCTGCACTACACAGCCCCTACGCCCTGGCCCGAAGGCATCAGGCGCTACGTTCGCGATCTGGTTATAGGCCGCGTTGATGTCGGCATTGACCAGCCGCCCGCTGGCGGTACGAAAGAGGCCCCGATGGAGGCGCTTGCCCGCATAGGTGCTGCGCTTGCCCACCGGCTCCCCATCAAAGAAGCTGCACTTGCTGGTGTATGCCTCATCGTGGGTGAGCTTGGAAGTCGCTATCGCCACCAGATTGCTGACCCCCAGAGCGACGCCTGCTGACCACGCGGGGTTCACGTCGGCGGGTGTGATATCCTGTGCATAGACCACCTCCACGGCGTAATGGCTACCTCGGGGCACCACGCGCACCTGGGCAATGCGGGCCTGCTTCGTCGGGAGCTCCACCTCCAGCCTGGAGGGTATGACAACACCCCGACGCAGCGCCACGCGGCTGATGGCTTGGATGGTGTAGGTGAGCAGATTGCGCCCGTCCTTCGCCTTGTAGTGCGGCAGCTTCGGGCGACCGACAAAGCGGGAGGGGTCGCGGGCATAGGCGGCGCGTGCGGCGAAGAAGCTGTCCCAGACCGCGCAGACCTGCTTCACCACCCACTGGCTCACTTTTGCGGGAAGCGCTCGGTAGGTCTCGTGGTGCGAAGTTCTTTTGCCAGCCGGGGGTAGGTGATGATCTCGCCCCGGAAGATGTAGGCCTGTCGGGTGGTATAGAGCGCGACGTTATACAGGTTTTTGGAGGCAAACGCCGCCGCATCCAATGCCGCAAAGCGCGGGTCAGAGTGCTCAAACCGATCCGGGAGGGAGGTCCCCATGCCCACGAAGCGCCGAACACGCACCTCTGGCGGGAGGGTGATGCGCATGCTCCAGACACGCCTGGTCGCGGCGGAGCGGGCCGTCCAGGTCTGTCAGCGGGAGATTGACGCGCTGCACCGGATCGCCGCGCTCGGGCTGCGCGAGCAGCCGCTCAGAGTGGCGCTGGAGGAGGTCGTGCAGGCGGTGAGCGCCGCGACCGGCTTTCCTATCGTCGCCATCGAATTCTACGACGAGGCCCGCCAGCTCATGGAGCTTGTCGCGGCGACCGGGATCACCCTCTCC
Source organism: Chloroflexales bacterium (assembly GCA_013336035.1). Classification (GTDB taxonomy): domain Bacteria; phylum Chloroflexota; class Chloroflexia; order Chloroflexales; family Chloroflexaceae; genus CAIWXH01. The sequence continues at coordinate 5,562 of JAAXUL010000273.1, read as the reverse complement.
ACCGACCAGGCTGGCTTGCGCGTCCCCGTGGCCCAGACCATCTCCGGCGGCGTCGCCCGCAGCGGCCAGGCGGCGATCGAGCCTCACGCCCAGCACCGGCCTGAGGAGGCCGATACAGTGCTCCGCCAGCTTGGCGCCCAGACCGTGGTCTGCGTGCCCCTGCCCGTCACCGCGCGCGTGCTCGGCACGCTCACGTTGGCCCATCCCAGCGCCATCCCGCTCGACGCGGACCTCGTCCCCCTGGCCTACCGCCTGGCCACGCTCATCGCCGCGCTAGTCGCGCGCCGCCAGGCCGAGGAGGGCAGCACGACCACCGAGCAGCAGCTGCGCACCATCCTGGACAAGCTCGTCGCCGGGGTGACGCTGATGGACACCGAGGGCCGCTTCCGCTTCGCCAATCAGCGCGCCGCCGCCATGTTTGGGCTGACCCCGCCCGAGGTGATCGGGAAAGCCCTCCACGATCTGCTCCCGCCTGACGTCGCCCAGACCTACCTGGAGCGGAACCGCCGCTTCATTGCGGCGCGGGACAGCGCGGAGTATGAGGCGACCTTCGACCTCGTGGCCGGGAGGCGCACCTTCTTCATCGCCGACCAGGTGCTCACCGATGCCCAGGGCGTAGGCACCACGCTGCTCTCCAGTTCGATTGACATCACCGCGCGCACCCAGGCCGAAGCCGCCCTGGGCCGCTCCGAAGCGTGCTTCACGGCAGCCTTTCACGGGAGCCCGATCGCGATGAGCATCTCGCGCTGGGATGACAGCACGCTGGTAGCGGTGAACAGCGCATTCCTGAATCTGTATGGCTATCGCGAGGACGAGGTGCTGGGCCAGACCACGGTTGCGCTCCAGATCTTTGCCAGCCTAGATGATCGCAGCGACATTATCCAGCGCTTGCTGGCCGAAGGGTCCGGGGCGACCTGCGAGATGACGATGCGGACCCGGGCCGGCGTGGAGCGGATCATCCTGCTGTCGGTCGAGCCGATCACGATCGATGGCGTCGCGCATCTGCTCTCAACACGGCTTGACATCACGGCGCGCAAACAGATGGAAGACGCACTCCGCGAGAGCGAGCGCAAGCTGCGCACGCTGGTGGAGATCCTCCCCGTCGGAGTCTTCATGCTAGATGCCGAGCGCCGGGTCGCCTTCGCGAACCCGGCCCTGGCGCAGCTGCTCGACCTGGACCACGAGGCGCTGCTCGAGGGGATCCACCAGGGCCGCAGCTACCTCCGCCCGGACGGCGCGCCGATGCCGCTAGAGGAGTTTCCTTGCGTCCGCGCGCTGGCCGAGCAGCGGGCGATTGACCAGGTCGAGATCGGCGTCGTGACCGACGCGGGCCGGGTGCGCTGGGCCATGGTCAGCGCGGTGCCAGTCACGTTTGCAGACTGGCGAGTCGTGATCGTCATGACCGACATCAGCGTACGCAAGGCGACCGAGGAGGCGCTGCGGCACTCGGAGCGGGCGTTTCGGACCCTCTACGAGAGCATGCGCGACGCCTTTGTCAGCGTGGATATGCAGGGGACGATCCGTCAGCACAACCGCAGCTTTCAGGAGCTGCTCGGCTATAGCGGTGAGGAGCTAGCTCAGCTCACCTATGAGGACATCACGCCAGCGCAGTGGCACGCCGCGGAAGCGCGCATCGTGCAGGAGGAGATCCTGCCGCAGGGGTACTCGGCGGTGTACGAGAAAGAGTACCGTCGCAAGGACGGGACCATCGTCCCGATTGAGCTGCGCACGGTGTTGACCCACGACGATCAGGGGCAGCCCGCCGGCATGTGGGCGATCATCCGTGATATCACCACGCGCCGGCAGGTCGAGGAGCGTCTGCAGCGGCTCCAGGAGGTGACCGCGAGCTTCGCCGCGACCGAGACCCTTCCAGAGGTGCGCCGGGTCATCCTGGACGAGGTGGTGCGCGCCCTTGGGGCGGACCGGATTGGCATCCGGAAGGTCACCCCGGAGGGCCTGGTATTAGAGGACGAGGTGCGTGGCGCGCCCCTCGAAGCCGTTGCCCTCCGCCAGGCCAGGGTCCTATCTTTCCAGACATCGCATCCGGCCAACGAGGCCGTCCGCAGCGGCAGCCCCGTGTTCATCCGCGACGCGCAAGAGTTCATCCAGCGTTACCCCGACTGGGCCGCGAGCGTGATCGGCGCGCCGTCCCAGGCCAGCGCGCACCTGCCCCTGCGCCGGGGCGACGAGCTGTTTGGGGTGCTGACGGTCACCTTTGCCGAGCCCCGCCTCTGGGACGCGGGCGAGCGGACTTTCACCCTGACCCTGGCTGATCGGGCGGCGGTGGCCTACGAGCGGGCGCGGCTGTTCGAGGCCGAGTATCGGGCCCGGGAGCGCAGTGAGCGGCTCCAGGCCGTGACTGCCGCGTTGAGCCGCGCGGCCACCCCGGCCGAGGTGTACGCCGCGGTGCTCCACCACGGGGTCGGCGTGATGGGCGGGGCCGACGCCGACCCGGCCCTGGTGGCCCACACGGGTACCTTCTTCGTCCTGGCTGGCGAGACCCTGACGCTCGCCAGCGCGAGCGGGTTCACGGACTCCCAGCTTGCGCAGTACCAGACCATTTCCCTGGCCACCCCGGTCCCGGCCGCTCATGCCGTGCGCACCGCCCGGCCGGTCTGGCTTCGCTCGCAGGCAGACTACATTCGGCAGTACCCCCATCTGGAGGCGCAGATTCGCCAGCTGGTCGCCGAGGCGGCCGTCAGCCTGCCGCTCCTGTTCGAGGACCGGGTGCTGGGCGTGATCACCTTCACCTTTGCGCAACCACTGGCATTTGACGCGGGCGAGCAGGGCTTCTTGCGCATGCTGGCCGACCAGGCCGCGCAGGCGCTAGAGCGCAGCCAGCTGTTTGCCTCGCTCCAGGAAGCGGTGCTCCTGCGCGAGCAGTTCCTCTCTGTCGCCTCTCACGAGCTGCGGACACCGCTGACCTCGGTGCTGGGCCACGCGCAGCTCTTTCAGCGCCGGGCCGCCCGCGCCGGCACGCTGAACCAGCGCGATCAGCGCAGCCTGGAGCAGATCATCACCCACGCGGAGCGGCTCAGCCGCATGATCACCACGATCTTGGATGTGAGCCGGATCGACCAGGGCCGCCTGCAGCTAGCGTGCGCGCCGTTGGAGCTCACCGCCCTGCTCCGCGAGACGGTCACGGCTGCCCAGGGCCTGGCCCCGCATCAGATCGTCGTCGCTGGCGCGGAGGGGCCGCTCTGGGTGTATGGGGACGCCCTACGGCTCGAGCAAGCGCTGCACAACCTGCTGGGGAACGCGATCAAGTATAGCCCCGACGGCGACACCGTGACGGTGACGGTCACGGCTGATGCCGACACCGTGCAGGTCGCGGTGCGCGACGAGGGCATCGGCATCCCAGCCGCAGATGTGCCGCATATCTTCGAGCGCTTCTATCGCGCCGGGAATGTCAGCGCCGACACGATCAGCGGGGTGGGGATCGGCTTGTTCGTCGTGCAGGAGATCGTCACCCTCCACGGGGGCACGATCACGGTGGCGAGCGCGGCGGGCGAGGGGAGCACCTTCACCCTCACGCTCCCCCTGGTTGCCACACCCGGCGGTGCGTGATAAGCGCGCGGAGCATCGATGCCCTACCGCGTGCCCGCCGCGCAGCACCAGGAGCGGCCGGGTCAGGGCGGTGATGTCGGCCAGGGGGGCGCCGTCGACTGCCAGCATGCGCGAGCACGACGGGCTGCGCGCCAGCGGATATCAGATCGTCAGCTGCGGGGTGTGTGTCCGCCTGGAGGTCGCAAGGAGGGCGATATAGAGCAGCGTCGGCGCCACAGCCCAGACCGCGATCGGCAGCAGTGTGACGGGCGTGCCCCCGGCCATAAAGAGGGCGGGGTTCCACCAGCGGGGCACGTAGGCCCACCCGCCCCGGCTGCCAAGCACCTCGACGATGGCGGCCGAGCTAACGCCCCAGGCCACAAGCACCAGCAGCTCACGCCAGCGGAAGCGGTCAAACGTGGGCGCCGGGCAGAGCAAGCCGACGACGATCAAGCCGACCACGAAGATGCCCCCATCCCAGAGAGTGTGGATCAGCGGCTGAAGGATGGGCGGCAGCGGCCAGGGCCCCAGGAGCACGAAGAGCGGGGCGGCCTGATACTCTGGCCCCAGGAAGTAGAATGGTAGCTCCCAGGTGAGGCCGAGGAGCGTGCCGAGCCAGAACACGCGCCACAGGCGTGTCGAGAGCCGCCCCGCTCGCCGCAAGGCGATGAGCGTCAGCGGGATGGCCAGGGCAATGATGATGTCAAGCAGGTAAAACAAGGCTTCTTGTAGCCTGTGCCATCGGGTCGCGCCCCCTCAGGCGGTAGCCGGTGCGGTTGGTTCGGCCAGGTGGTAGGTAGCACTGATCACACCGGAGGTTGTCGTGCTGCTATCAACGAGTCTGAGCTCGGTCGTTGGGCTGCCCGCCTCAAAGAGCCGCCGGCCCGTCCCCAGGACGAGCGGGTGGATGAGCAGCATATAGCGGTCGATGAGGTTGTGCCGCATGAGCGCCTGGACGAGCACGCCGCTGCCCATGATGAGGAGATCGGGGCCCGGCTCGGCCTTAAGCCGAGACACCGCCTCCGCCGCGTCGCCCGCAAGCAGGGTCGAGTTGTGCCATGGGAGCGGCTCCTGAAGTGTGGTGGAGGCCACATACTTCTGCATCGCGTTGAGCCTCGCCGTGAAGGGGTTGTCGGTCTGGTTGGGCCAGAAGGCGAAGAAGTCCTCGTAGGTCCGCCGCCCCAGAAGCAAGGCCCCATCTGGCGCTATGCCTGTGTCCACCGCGCCCATCGCATCGCCGCGGGGCCGCGCCCAGCCACCGTGGGGAAAGCCGCCACGAACATCCTCATCGGGCCTCCCTGGCGCCTGCATCACGCCGTCCAGCGTCAGGTGCATCAGCACCACGATCTTGCGCATACTCCCTCCTTTATTCTGGTGAGCGAGGCTGCTCACCACACTATCCGGACAGCCTCAGCCCATCTCGACAGCAACATGGCGGCCTTCGGGGCCTCCGAACGCGCGCGTATTCTCACTGCGCGAGGATGGCCGTGCGATCGGCCCGCTTCCAGGCGGAACACCACTTGCTACGATGAGCCGGCGAGGTTCAATGGTACGCGCAGGAGGTTGGCGTGTCCTATCGTGTGCTTGGCTACAGCTATCTCTGGTCCCCGCGCGATGGCCTGCCGCCGCTGCCAGCGCTGCCCGGCTTCCGCGCGAGTTCAAGTACGAATGTGGCGCTGCTGGCCCAGCTTACGGAGCTTGCGCCGCGGAGGGTCACCGCACGCCTTCAGAGTGGCCACTTGGCCTATCTTGCCTGGCTCGAAGATGCGACGGTCGCCTACGGATGGGTTGCGACGCAGCGGCACGGGATCGAGGAGCTGGACATCAGCTACGAACTTCCCGCCCGCTGCCGGGCCCTGTGGGACTTCCGCACGTTGACGCCCTGGCGTGGGCGGGGCGTCTATCCACATCTCTTACAGGCTATCCTCCGCAGCGAGGCGCCGGCGGCGGACTGGTTTGAGATCGGCCACGTCGCCGGCAACACGGCCTCGCAGCGCGGCATCATCGCGGCGGGCT
>JAAXUL010001017.1 GCA_013336035.1 Chloroflexales bacterium | reverse complement strand
GCGTAGATAGCGAGCTGCTCTGTCTGGGCGCCGACGCGCTGGCGAGCCTGCTAGATGGGGCGGCCCCCAACGCGGCCGGGGGCGAGGCCCTGGCCGCGATAGTGCGGACCCTCGAGCAGGCGCCCTTCTTCCGCGACCTGCCGCGCGAGACCCTGCGCAGGCTGGCGGGCCAGGCCGAGCGCCTGAGCCTGCCGGCCCGCACGCCGGTGATCCGCCAGGGCCTGCCGAGCGGGCGCCTCTATGTGATCGTGACCGGCGAGGCGGCCGTCGTGCGCGCCGGCGAGCGTGAGCCCGGGGGCACCGCCAAAGGCCGCCTGGTCGCCCGCCTGGGGCCGGCCGAGCTGTTCGGCGAGCTGGAGCTGCTGCGCGGCACGGCGCCTATGGCGAGCGTGATCGCCCTCACGCCGGTTGAGCTGGTGGGACTGCCCCACAGCGCCATTGCGGGCCTGCTGACGGCCGACAGCCCGCTCGGCGGCGGGCTCGAGCAGATTGGGAGCGGGCGCCTGCGCGCGCTACGCCAGTAGGCGGTGCTACGGCTGCACGAAGAGCTGGTAGGTGCCGTTACGGGCGCCGCGGGCGCTGACGCTGTAGCGCAGCTTGCCGGCGTCGTCGGCGCGCACGCTGCCCGAGCGGGTGACCTGGGCGTCGGGGCGGGCCGCCACCGTGAAGGCCGCAGCCCCGTCAGGCCCAAGGAGGCTAAGCTCCAGATCACCCGACTCGACGCCGATGATCGCGATCACCTGCACGGTCGCCCCGGGCGCCCCGATGTCCAGCTCGCGCTGGCTGCTACCCTCGGCGCCCACGAAGGTGGTGAGCAGGTTGCCGCTGCCCTCCTGCATATCCACCGTCGTCGCCTCGCCGCTCATCAGCATGCAGCCGCTGAGCAGCAGGCAGAGGATGGCGAGGGATAGATAGCACATAACCGCCGACCAGCCTCGCCTGATGCGGCGGTCGGCGGCCGGCGGTCGGCGGTCGGTGGAGCGCTCACCCATATGACTCGGGCCGGTAGTCCACCTTGTAGGTCTCGGGCTCGGGCACGGGCTCGACGCGCAGCGGCCTGCGGCTGATGATGCGCAGACTGGTGCCGCACTTCAGGTTCGCGCAGACCACCAGCGACCCCGTGGTCATATACTCCAGGACGGCCAGCTTCTGCTTGCAGGTGGGGCACTTCACGAATTCGACTGCCACGATGTTCTCCTCGAACGATCAGGTGAAGAGCGCATCGACGAAGGCCTGCGCGTCAAACAGCGCCAGATCATCCATCTTCTCGCCAGTGCCGACGTAGCGGATGGGGCGCTCGATGTCCTGGGCAATGGCGAAGGCGATCCCGCCCTTGGCTGTGCCGTCGAGCTTGGAGACCGCCACGTCGGTGACGCCGGCCGACTTCAGGAAGGCCTTGGCCTGGAGCACACCGTTCTGGCCGGTGGTGGCGTCGATCACCAGCAGCACCTCGTGGGGGGCCTCGGGCAGCTTGCGGGCGATGATATTGCGGATCTTCTCTAGCTCTTGCATCAGGTTGAACTTGGCCTGTAGGCGCCCGGCGGTGTCGATGATCAGCACGTCGACATCCTGCTCGATCGCGGCGTCGATGGCCTTGAAGACGACGGCGGCCGAGTCGGTGCCCTGGCCCAGGCTGACACAGGGCACGCCAGCCCGCTCGGCCCATGTCTCGAGCTGCTCGGTGGCCGCGGCGCGGAAGGTGTCGCCGGCGGCGAGCATAACCGCCTTGCCGAAGCGATCCTTCATGCGGTGGGCCAGCTTGGCGATCAGCGTTGTCTTGCCGGCGCCGTTCACGCCTACGACGAGGATGACATAGGGCCGCGGCGCCGTGGCCGGCGGCGGCTTCACCTGGTCCTGGAAGACGCGCACCATCTCGGCCTTGAGCATATCACGGGCCTCACGGGCCTTCTTCGTACCATGGCGGTTGACCCGGTCTTTGGTGCGGTTGACCAGGTAGGTGCTGGTCTCGAGGCCCACATCGCCCTGGATCAGCGACTCCTCCAGCTCATCCCACAGCTCCTCGGTCACCGGGTCGTCGGTGGCGAACATCTGCGAGATGCGCCCAAAGATGCCCTGGCGGGACTTCTCGAGGCTCTGGGAGACCTGCTGCTCCTCCTGCCGGGCCTCATCCTCGGTGCGTGGTGCGTCCTGGCCACGGCCGAACAGGCGTCTAAACATCTATGTGCGGTCCTTTCATGCTCGGGTTACTCTCTCAGATTATAGCGCAACTCCATGTGGCATACGTACCTCTACACCAGCCCGGTCCGTAGATTCGCGGATGGCCCGTGCTTAAGCCCGGGTGGTATGCTTCCTTTAACCACGCGGCAGCGGCCCATATACCACTGTCGCCACCAGGAGCGTGGCCATCGCTGACTGTACCCGTCGCGTCGCCGCGGCTGAGGAGTATACCGTGCCGCAGATTACACTTGAGCCTGAGCATTCTTCTGCGGCGCCCCAGGCGCTGCCTCTGATCGCCGAAGTGGGCGCCCTCTTTGCCCACGCCCCGCTTGCCGTGCAGCTCTACGACGACACCGGTACCTCGGCCTGGATGAACGAGGCCAACCGCGCGCTGCTCTGCATGCCCAGTGTCACCTATGGGGTCGGCGTCTACAACATCCTTACCGACCCCTGGTCAAAAACTAACGGCTATGACGGCCTCTACAGGCGGGCCTACGCCGGCGAGCTGGTCCACCTGCCTGCGGTGGTGGTTAACTTCGCCGACCCCGAGAACCGCTGGGCGACCAGGGGCGACTCGCGGGTGCTCAGCCAGACCGTTCTGCCCCTGCCCGACCGCGAGAGCGTCGTGCAGGCCGTCCTGACCTTCACGACCGATGTGACCGACCTGGCGGTGACCCGCACACAGATCGACGAGATCCACAGCGGCCTTGCGCAGCGCTCTCTGGCGCGCGCGGCCGATCTCGCGGCGGCCCTGGTCCGGCTCGAGGCCGAGGCGGCGGCCCGCCAGCAGGCCGAGGCCGACCTGGCCGAGCGCGAGGCCCTAGTCCAGGCCCTCTTCTCGAACGCCGCCGTCGGCATGGCCCTGGTAGACCCGGCGGGGCGCCTGCTGCTGGTCAACGAGGCCTTTGCCCAGTTCCTCGAGGCCGAGCCCCACGACCTGGCCGGGATGGATCTGACGACCCTGGTCCACCCGGATGATGTGTCCCTTGACGATGGGCAGCGCGCCGAGCTGCTGCTCGGCACCCGCCGCTCGTACACGGTCGACAAGCGCTTCCTGGGGAAGTGCGGCGCCGTGGTCTGGGG
>JAAXUL010001016.1 GCA_013336035.1 Chloroflexales bacterium | reverse complement strand
CATAGCCCTACGGAAGCGCCCTGGCCTAATCCACCAATCAGGGCTCCCGCTCACGGTAGGCGAGGAGCCGCATCCCGTTGAGGGTGACGAGCAGCGAGGTGCCGACATCGGCCAGCACCGCCATCCACATGGTGCCCGTACCAGCCAGCACGAGGGCGAGGAAGACGAGCTTGATGCCGATGCTGAGGGCGATATTGACAGCGACGGTGCCCATAGCCGCCCGGCTAAGGCCGAAGGCGAACGGCAGCCGGCGCAGGTCGTCGCTCATCAGGGTCACATCGGCGGTCTCCATAGCCTGACTGGCGCCGCCGTGGGCCGCGCCGATAGCGATGCCGACCGTGGCCGCCGCCAGGGCGGGCGTATCATTGATACCGTCGCCGACCATAGCCACGGGGCCGTACTGGCGCTCGAGGGCCTCGACCGCGGCGACCTTCTGCGCGGGCAATAGCTCGGCGCGCACCTCGGTGACGCCGACCTCGGCGGCGATGCGCTCGGCGGTCGCCTGCTGGTCGCCGGTGAGCATCACCACTGCCCGCAGGCCCAGAGCCTTCAGACGGGACACGGCCTCGCGGCTGGTCGCGCGCACAGTGTCAGCCACAGTGATCGTGCCCAGGTACGCCCCGCCGGCGCTGACAAAGACCGGGGTGTAGCCGGAGGCCGCGTCCTGAGCTGCCGCGGCACAATGGCGCTGGTCGTGGGGGATGGCGGCGTCGAAGTGGCGATGGCTGCCGATCAGCACCTCGCGCCCGGCGACCACACCGGCGACGCCGCGCCCGGTCAGGGCGGTGACGCCCTCGGCGGTGGGGTAGCGGGCGTCGAGGCCTCGGCCGGCGGATGCGCTGACGATCGCGTGGGCCAGGGGGTGCTCGCTGCGCCGCTCGACGGCGTTGGCCAGGGCCAGGACCTCGTCGCACGAGTCGCAGTGGCCGATCTGCTCGTAGCCGAAGCCGGCACAGGCGGCGGCGCGCACGGCCACGACAGCGGGGCGCCCGGCGGTGAGCGTGCCAGTCTTATCGAAGGCCACGGCCCGCACCTTGCTCAGGGCCTCGAGGCTGGCGCCGCCCTTGAACAGGACCCCAGTGCGCGCCGCGGCGCTCAGGGCGCTCACCAGGCTGGCGGGCGTGCTAATCACCAGGGCGCACGGGCAGGCCACCACTAGCAGAGCCAGCCCCCGGTAGAGCCAGCCGAACTCCTCGGGCGAGGGGTTCCAGAAGGGCTGGCCAAAGAGGGGCGGCAGCACAGCCACCATAGCGGCCAGGGCCACCACGGCCGGCGTATACCAGCGCGAGAAGCGGTCGACGATGCGCTGCACGGGGGCGCGGCGCTCCTGGGCCTCCTCGACGAGGCGGATCATACGGCTGATCGTAGTGTCGGCGGCCAGGCGCGTAATCTCGACCTCGAGGCTGCCCTCGCCATTGATCGAGCCGGCGAAGATCTCGGCGCCGGGCTCCTTCTCGACCAGGCTGCTCTCGCCGGTGATCGGCGCCTGGTTGACCGCCGACTCGCCCGCGTGCACCGTCCCGTCCATGGGGATGCGCTCACCTGGGCGCACGACGATGATATCGCCCACGCGCAGCTCGCCCACGGGCACCCGCTCTTCGCAGCCCGAGCTGCAGCAGCTGGGGTGAAGCCTGAGCGCCGTCTGGGGGACGACCTCCATGAGCGAGCGGATGGACTGGCGGGCGCGGTCGGCGGTGTAGCCCTCGAGGGCCTCGCCGAGGGCGAAGAGAACCATGACCATGCCCGCCTCGACGTAGGCGCCGATGACGACCGCGCCGACGGCCGCGATGGTCATCAGGGCGTTGATCGTCAGCTCGCGGCTGATCACCAGGCTGCGCCAGGCGCTGCGGGCGATTGGCCAGGCGGTGATGGCCATGGCGAGCACGGCCAGCCCGGCGGCCCAGGGCGCGTCCAGGCCGAGCAGCTCGTGAAGGATCAGCCCTGGCATCACCAGCAGGGCGCCGATAAGGGCGAGGCGGGTCTCTGCGCGAGCCCACATGAAGCCAAGGAAGCCCGGCGCTGGGGCAGCGGCCGGGGACGGGGCGGCCGGGGCCGAGTCAGGCTCGGCCACCTCGTAGCCGAGCTCGCGCACGCGTTGCACGACCGTCTCGCGCTCTACTGCGCCACGCACGCGCAGGCGCTCGGTCGCGAAGCTTAGCTCGCAGAGCTCGACGCCATCGAGCCTGGCCACGCCCGTCTCGACAGTGCGGGCGCAGCCCGCGCAGTCCATGCCTTTGACCGTAAGGGTTAGCTCGGTGGGGTTCGACGGCATAACAGATCTCTTCTAGAGCGGAGCGACCGCGTCACCTGAGGCGTAGCCCCTACGCCCCAAGCAGGAAGCGCAGCGCTAGCGGCAGGCGGCGGGCCCAGGCCGACTCGTGGTGGGGGGCGCCCTCCTCGAGGATGTAGAGCAGATCGCGCCCGGGGGTGTAGCCTTTCTGCTCGAGCATAGCGGCCACCTCGCTCGCCAGAGGCATCGAGCCGGTGAGCAGGTTGTCGAGGGCCTGGGGGTCCGCCGGGCCGCGGGCGTACTCCGCGGTGCCCATGTCCATATAGATGCGGCCGAGGAAGGGCGGGCGCCTCGCGACATAGCGCGCTGTGCGCCCGCCGGCGAACCAGAGGGCCGGGCTCATCACGCCGGCCAGGCCAAAGGCGTCAGGGTACTTAAAGAAGGCGTACAGGCTAATCAGGCCGCCCATCGACGATCCCATGATACCACGGGCGCGCCGCGATGGGTCGACTCGAAAGCTCGTCTCGATCAGGGGGCGCACTGTCTCGATCAGGAAGCGCAGGTACAGGTCGCCCCTGCCCCCACCAAGCTTGCGGTCACGAAAGGGGCTGTACTCGTCGCGCCGGGCCTCGCCGGCGTTCGGCACGCCGACGATGATCGCCTCGAGGCCCTCGCGGGCCAGGGCGGCCATGGTCTCGTCCACCTGCCACTCGCCCGCGTAGCTCGTCGCCGCGTCGAAGAGGTTCTGCCCGTCGTGCATATAGATGACGGGATAGCGCCGGGTGCCGCCGGCGCTATACGAGGGTGGCAGCAGGGCCAGGATGTCGCGGCGGTTGCCGAGCTGCGGGCTCTCGAGCCCCTGGTAGACCCCGAGGTCGCCGACAAGTGTGGGCGTGTGGGCGACGGTATCTCGGTAGGCCCTCCAGGTCATATCCGCGCTGCCACAGCGTCGCCGACCTCGGCGGTGTGGTAGGCGCGCTGGCCGGAGCTGGCGATGTCGCCGGTGACGATGCCGGCCTCGATCACAGCGCT
>JAAXUL010000272.1 GCA_013336035.1 Chloroflexales bacterium | reverse complement strand
CGCGGCCTCCCAGGCGGCCCAGAGGCGCTGGAGCTGGCCCGCGGCGAGCCGGTGGAACTTGACCGTGTCGTACCTGACGCCGGGGATCTTGAGCAGCTGGGGGATCTTGACATCGATGATGTTCTGACCGTCCCAGCCGTTGGTGATCGTGACGAAGTCGCCCCTGGCGCGCACATAGTCGATATGGCCCAGGGCTTTCTCGCGGGCGCCGCCCTTGTCGGTGATGATGTTGAAGTCGGGGCGCGGCGGCCAGTTGATGTCGCCGCCCCGGGGGGCGCCGGCATTGCTGGGCGGCGTCGCTGGGGGCAGCGGGTTGGGCGGCGTCGGGGGCACCGGCTTGGGCGCGGCGGGCTGCCAGGTCTGCACAGTCGGCGGCTTGGGCAGCTCGCTCATACGCTTGATCTGGCCGTCTGGGCCCTTGTAGAGCGTGTCGAGGGCCCAGACCTGCACCGTGTAGGCCGCGCCGCCCAGGCTCACGCCGTACGCGCCGGTCAGGGGCGCGCCCAGGCGCAGCTCGACGGCCTTCTTGTGCAAGTCCGCGTTCGGGTCGTAGGGGGCCCGCGCGACCTTGTAAGTCTCCTTCCAGATCACGGCGTAGGCGGGGTCGGCCGGGTCGGTGGTGCTGAGGTAGGCGCAGCCCGACTGGTCGGTCATCGGGGTGTAGAGGGTCTCGCCGGGGAAGACCTGGACGGCATACTTGCCATCGTCGCTGACATAGTTGCCGCTGAGCGGCGGGCCGTAGCTGGCGTTATGGGCGACCTGGTGGAAGCGCCAGCCGGGCTCGAGGTTCTCGCGGCCCTTGACCGGCACGCCGGCGACCTTCGCGGCCTTGATCGCGACCCGGTACGAGGCGTCGAGGATGGCGCGGATCGTGCCCGTGGCGGGGATCTCGTCGCGGTCGGGGTCGGCGAGCGCGCCGAGCTGCTGCACGGCGCCGTAGGCGGTGCCCTCGTTGAAGATCGTGTCGCGCGCGAAGGGCTGGATGTTGAAGTTGCGGCCCGCGACAGTGACCGGGGGCGGCTCGTTCTTGCCGATCGGCGCGCCCAGGCCGAACTTCGCCGCGTGGATCGGGAAGGCCTGGTCGATCTTCAGGGCCCCGCCGAAGGGCTTGTAGGTCTCGGCGTACAGGCTAACGAATAGCTCCTGGGCCGGGTCAAGGCCCGCGCCAAGCAGGTCGCCCGTATCCATCGAGGTGGGCGGCGGGAGATAGGGGAAGACCCGCGGGCGACCCTGGTCGTCGGGCAGAATGGTGGCCAGGCCGCCCTCGTCGAGCCCGTGCTGGCCGAGCAGGAAGGGCAGCAGGCGATGGAGGGCGTCAGTCTGAGCAGAGCTGTAGTCGCTGCCGGCGGGGCGCTCGAGGCGGACGCTCAGGCTAAGGCGGTCGATGTTGCGGCGACGACCCTTATAGGTGGCCAGCTCGAGGCCGTTGCCAGCCCGGGCGTCGGCGACAAACTGGCGGATGTAGCCGCTCTGGTCGATATAGTAGTTCGGCACCACCGGGGCATCGTCGGCCGCAAAGGCCGCGACCGCCTCATCGGCGCTGCGGGGGTCGTCCACAACGACGATCAGCTCAACTGGTTGGCCCTCTCGCGGGTCGCCGGCCTTGACAGGCGCGCCGACCGGCTCGATCTCGCCCTCGACGAGGCTCATGCGTTGCTCCTTCGCTGTCCGAGTAGATCCCGCTTCCAATGACGCTAATGGTAGCACGCGGCTCGTGCGGCGGCAACGGTAAGATAACGTATGAAGCTACGCTATCGCTCGGGGCGGCCCCCGCCGTGGTATCATGGGGCATGCTTCATGACCGCACCAGGCTGCTCTTCCCGCCAAGCGGCGCCGTCGAGGTGCCGCTGATCTTCGCGCCCCGCGTGCTGCGCTGCGTCGCGGCGGGCCCGGGCGGCAACCCGCTCAGCGTGCTCATCGACACGGGTACAGACCCATCGGCGATCGACCTGGGCCTGGCCCGCCGCCTCGGCCTGCGCCTCGGCGACTTCGGCCTCGGCTCCGACGCCGCCAGCGACCAGGTCCGCTTCACCGAGAGCGTGCTGCCCTGGCTGCGCCTCGGCGACCTGACGCTGCGCGACCTCTATGCGGTGGCTGTCGACCTGAGCGGGGCGCCCTTCAAGGTCGACCTCGTCCTGGGCTACAATGTCCTGAGCAGCCTGACCCTGACGGTCGACTACAACGAGGGTCTGCTGCGTCTGGGCCACCCCGACCTCGAGCCGCCTGCCCCCGGCCCCGGCGGCGCCGCCCTGCCTCTGCGCTTTTTCGAGCACTTCCCCGCCCTCGAGGGCGCCGCCCTGATCTGCTCCGGTGAGCCCTACGCCGAGGCCCTGGATCTGCCCCTGGTCACCATCGATACGGGCTCGAATGGCGCGCTGACCCTCAGCCCCGACCTGGCGGCCCGGGCGGGGCTGCGCCGGGGCGCGGGGCCCGTGGCCGCGAGCGAGGGGCGCGGCTTCGTCGAGGGGGTGCCGGTGCTGCGGGCTGCGGCGGCCGGGCTGCGCCTCGGCCCTTTTACCCTGCCCGCGCTTGAGCTCGATGCCCCCGAGAGCCTCGCGGGCGATCTGGGCCGCGCCGGGCGCGCCAACCTCGGCAACGCCGTCCTCGCCCGCTTCGCCCGCGTCACCCTCGACTACCGGCGCGCCGTCTGCGTGCTCGAGCGCCCTACCTGAGCGTCCCCGCCCGCCCCCGCATAGCCCTGAGCCGCCAGGGCGCCCGCGATTTCGCACCTGAGATGAATCAATTGTAAGCAGCGTTAAAAGCATGCTCACCATGAGCATTTTTCTTGATGTATTCGTTAATATAGGTCATACGACCCGTGCTAACCTCATTCTGACTGGCAATGGCGCCGGCAACCGGGGGTGTGACCATGAGCCCGCAACCGCCCAGCCCGCCGCATTCTGAGCGCGGCTGCCTGCACTCACCGCTGGTGGCCCTCTTCGTCGCGCCGGTGATCGTGGCCCTTATCACGGCCTACCTGCTGCAAGACGGGCCCTTCGCGCCGGAGGAGTCGCCAGTCGTGCAGCCCATCGTCATCACTGTGGCAGTCCCATCTATAGAGGAGCAGCGGGCGCCTAAAGATGGCGTGGGCGCGCCGGCCCCGGAGCCGACAGCCCAGGCGCAGCCCGCCCAGCCTGCCCCCACCGCCACCACGCAGCAGCTAGCGATCACCGCTGCGCCGGCCGCCCGCGGCTCAGGCTCGGCGGGCGATATATGCGACACCGCGACGGTGGTCGGCGTAGTGGCGCTCTCTATCCGCGAGGCCCCGACACGGCAGTCGGCGCGGCTTGGCGAGGTAAGCGCCGGCAGCCCGGTGTCGATCCTGTGCGGCGCCCCGATCGCGGCCGACGACCGGGTCTGGCTTCGCGTGCGGGCCGGCCAGGTCGAGGGCTATATGAGCGACCGCTATCTGAGCCTCGCTGGCCACCCGACCGCCGGTGATGTCTGCGGCTCCGCTACAGTGGTGGATGTCGCGGCGCTGTCTATCCGGGCCGAGCCGTCGCGGCAGTCTGCGCAGGTGGGGGCGATATCCGCCGGCAGCCCGGTGTCGATCCTCTGCGGCGCTCCGATCGCGGCCGACGAGCGGGTCTGGCTTCGCGTGCGGGCCGGCCAGGTCGAGGGCTATATGAGCGACCGGTACCTGCGGCTGGACAACGAGTAACTATGGAACCAACTGAGCAGAACGGCCAGCAAGGTCGGGCCGACAAACGCCTGGAGCCCTACATCGGGATCAGCCTTGTCATTTTCAGCGTCGCGCTGCTTGTGCTGAGCGTCGCGATTGCCTATAGCCTGGTTCGCAGGACCGACAAGACAGCGCCGCCGATCAGCGCGTCTGCCGTGCCGAGGGCCAGCTCGCCCTTGCCCTCGGCGCCGGCCGCGCACGCCGCCGTGCCCACCCAGCAGCCTGCCACCGCCGTCGCCACCCCCGCGATCAGCACGCCCGCGCCCGGCGTGGCGGAGCCCACGGCGCCCGTGATGGCGGCCACGGCGCCTGCCACGCAGGCCAATCCCGCGACCTGCGGGCTGGGCGTGGTCGTCGATGTGCCCGCGCTGAATATCCGGGCCGCGCCGACACAGCAGGCGGCGGTGCTGGCCGCCGTGGCGCAGTTCGACGCGGTCGATCTGCTCTGCGTCGATCCGGTGCAGGCTGAGGGGCGGGTGTGGCTGCGGGTGCGCTATGCGGGGGTAGAGGGGTGGATGAGCGACCGTTTCCTTGATGTGCAGGAGCGGCCAGGCGAGGGGGGGCGGGTCGCCCTGCCGACCGCGAGCGCGCCGGGCGCGACGCCGGCGAGCGCCCCGCCCGAGCCGGCCCCGGCCTTCGTCTATGTGTTCCCCATCCGCGGCGCCCGCTACTCGTACGAGGCCTACCACCACGACTACCCCGCCGCCGACATCTTCGCCCCGGCTGGCAGCGAGTTCGTCGCGCCGACGTCGGGTTATGTCGACTTCGTCAATCGCGAGGATCACTGGGCCCCGGCGAGCGACGTGGCGGCCGACCGCGGCGGCGTAATGCTCGCGATCGTCGGCGACGACGGCGTGCGCTACTACGGGTCGCACCTGCTCTCTATCGCCGACGGGATCGAGGCCGGGGCGCGCGTAGCGGCGGGGCAGCTGCTTGGCCTGACCGGGGCGAGCGGCAACGCCGCCAGCACCCCGCCGCACCTCCACTTCGGCATCTCGCGCCCGACCACGCCGGACGACTGGCAGACGCGCCGGGGTGAGCTGCCGCCCTATACGTATCTGCGGGCCTGGGAGCGAGGAGAGATGCTGACGCCGGACCTGGGCCAGCTCGGGCCATAGCGCGGGCCCGCCCCCCTACAAGGTGATCGCCCGGCTTATGGCATAATAGAGGTGCACTCGCGGGCTGACCGGGAGCCACCAATGATGGAGAAGTCCTTCGGCCAGGGGGGCGGGGGGGCAGCCACGACCCAGAGGATCGCCATCCTCGGGCTGGGCCTGATGGGCCGCCCCATCGCCCGCACCCTCGTCCACGCCGGATATCTGGCCGGCGGCTGGAACCGCTCGCCCCTCGACCCGACCCTGAGCGAGGGCATCCCTCTGCTAGCCACCCTCGCCGAGGCCGCCGCGGCTGAGGCGCTCATCCTGATGCTCGCGGACTCGACCGCCGTCGCCGCCGTGCTAGCCGGGCTCGCCCCCCACCTGCGGCCCGGGCAGCTCGTGATCGACATGGGCAGCTCGGACCCCGCGCGCTCGCGCGAGCACGCCGCGGCCCTGGCGGCGCGCGGCGTGGGCTGGGTAGACGCGCCGGTCTCAGGCGGGCCCGAGGGCGCGGCGGCGGGCACGCTAGCGATCATGGCGGGCGGCGCCCGAGGCGACGTCGCGCGGGCGGGCCCCGTTCTGGCGGCCCTGGGCCGGGTGACCCACGTGGGCGGGCCTGGCGCCGGCCACACCGCCAAGGTGATCAATCAGCTGATCGTCGGCCTGACCATCGAGGCCGTCGCCGAGGCGGTCGCCCTGGCCGAGGCCGCGGGCGTCAATCCGCGTATGCTCCAGCAGGCCCTGGCGGGCGGCTTCGCCGACTCGAAGGTGCTGCAGATCCACGGCAGCCGCATGATCGACCGGATCTACGCCCCCGGCGGCAAGGCCGCCACCCAGCTCAAAGACCTGCGGCTCGCCCAGGCGCTCGCGGCCGCCACGGGCCTGAGCCTGCCCCACCTCGACGACACGGCCGCGCGCTACCAGCGCCTGGTCGAGGCCGGACACGGCGATCTCGACCACTCAGCCCTGCATAAGCTGCTCGATACGGAGATCCCATGAAGACAATCTCTATCGTCCAGATCGGCCTCGGCGGCGTTGGCCGGGCCCTGGCCCGGCAGCTGCTGACCCACCGCGACGCCCTGGCCGCGCGCTACGGCTTCAAGCTCACCTACGCTGCGCTGGCCGACAGCTCGGGCCTACGCGCCCGCCGGGGCGGCCTCACCGCCGACGAGCTCGAGTCCGCCCTGGCCGCCAAGGAGGCCGGCCACCCCCTGGCGTCCGCGTCGGGCGCCGGCATGAGCTGGCGCTCGCTCGCCCTCGGCGACGCGGGCATCTACGTCGATGTGACGGCCGCCGTCGGCCACCAGCAGGCCCTGGCCGACCGGGCCGCCGCGGGCCACCGGGTTGTGCTGGCCAACAAGAAGCCCCTCAGCGCCGACCATAGCGTGTTCGAGGCCCTGACCGGGCGCGGCGCCACGCGCTACGAGGCCACCGTGGGCGCCGGGCTCCCGGTGATCAGCACCCTCCAGGGCCTGCTCGACAGCGGCGACACGCCCGCGCGCATCGAGGCGGCCATGAGTGGCACGCTCGGCTATCTCTGCGGCGAGCTCGATGCCGGCCGGCCCCTCTCGGCGGCGGTGCGCGAGGCCCATCGCCTGGGCTATACCGAGCCCGACCCGCGCGACGATCTGAGCGGGGCCGATGTGGCCCGCAAGGCGCTCATCCTGGCGCGCACCTGCGGCCTGCCCTGGGAGCTGGGGCAGATCCCCACCGAGCCATGGTTCTCCGCCGGGCTGGGCAAGCTGGGCCTCGATGAGTTTATGGCCCACCTGGAGGAGCTGGATGCGGCGTTTGCCGAGCGCGTGGCCGAGGCGAAGGCCGATGGCGGGGCCCTGCGCTACGTGGCGACGATCACCCCCCATGGCGCCACCGTGGGGCTGCGGGTGCTGCCGGCAGACCATCCTCTGGCGAGCCTGCGCGG
Organism: Chloroflexales bacterium; assembly: GCA_013336035.1. Taxonomy (GTDB): domain Bacteria; phylum Chloroflexota; class Chloroflexia; order Chloroflexales; family Chloroflexaceae; genus CAIWXH01. The sequence continues at coordinate 2,248 of JAAXUL010000272.1, read as the reverse complement.
GCCCGACAACCTCTTCAGCTTCACCACGGCCCGCTACGCCGAGCGGCCCCTGGTGGTGCGCGGCCCCGGCGCCGGCCTGGCCGTCACCGCCGCGGGCGTGCTCGCCGATATCGTCGCCACCGCGCGCGAGATGCTGTAGCGACGCGCCAGATGCTGTGGCGACGCGCGTGCTGTGCGCGCGGCGCGCCGCCGCGAGGTCGCCCTATGGCCCTGACCCTGAAGCCGCCCGCGCCAATCGTCCTGCCGGAGGGCGTGCCCAGCGTGTTTCTCGCCGGCTCGATCGCGATGGGGCGCGCCGCGCCGTGGCAGGCCGCCGTCGAGGCGGCCCTCGCCCACGCGGGCGGCGTCTTGCTCAACCCTCGCCGCGACGACTGGGACCCGGCCTGGCCCCAGGACGCTGGCCACCCGCGCATGCGCGCCCAGATCGAGTGGGAGCTCGCCGGCCTCGAGCGGGCCGGGCTGGTGGCGATGTACTTTGCGCCCGAGACCCAGGCGCCGGTCACGCTGCTCGAGCTTGGCCTCGTCGCCCGCGACGGGCGTCTCGTCGTCTGCTGCCCGCCCGGCTTCTGGCGCCGGGCTAATGTCGAGATCGTCTGCGAGCGCTATGGCGTCCCAATGGTGCCAGACCTCCAGGCCCTGATCGCGTACGTCGCGCGCTTCCTCGCCGCATAGCGGCCCACCGCCCACGCTCCGCGAGCGGTGCCCTTGGCCCTCACCACCCGCGGAGCGAGGCGAGAGTGAGGTCTGCGGCGGAATGGCACAGCTCTAGCCCCGTCCCCAATAGCTCTGGTCGTCCCCCCAATAGCTCTGGTCGTCCCCCCAATAGCTCTGGTCGTCCCCCCAATAGCTCTGGTCGTCCCCCCAATAGCTCTGGCCCCGTCCCCAATAGCTCTGGTCGTCCCCCCAATAGCTCTGGTCGTCCCCCCAATAGCTCTAGCCCCGTCCCCAATAGCTCTGGTCGTCCCCCGGAAGCGCGAGGCGCGGCGGTAGCCCTACGGTCTTACCTCCGACTAGCGATAGTACTACTCTGAATTAGCACTGATGTTACCTATACAACATTATAGCCTGCCGCTACTATTGTCGAGTGCAACTATGGCACAAAACGTCCTAGCTTCATCACAGAAAGGAACCGCCCTATGTCCGCACGCGAGATCTACCGCATCCAGGCAAGCATCATCCAGGCCGACCGCGCCGTCCTACTCGCCATCATGGACCTGCACGACTACGCGCCGCCAAACCTGGCGATCAACACGGCCTCGCTACAGCAGCTTGAGGCGGCGATGATTCTGGCCCAGCAGGCCGAGAGCCGCGCCCTGCGAGAGATCGACGTGATACGCGCACAGGCCATCGCCGCGATATGGGCCTTCCACGAAGCGATCAAGAGTGCCAAAGCTCAGGTTATGGCTCAGTATGGCGCCAACTCGATAATCATGCACGCTATCGGCCTCAAAAAGGTATCGGAGTACAAGCGGCCGACACGCAAGCCGCGCGCTGCCAGCAAGTAAGTCACCTGTGTTCGGCGGTGCCATTCCGTGATCCGTAATTCTGGCCCGGTCAGGCATTACGGATCACGGACGAAGACAGGAAACAGTACAAAGTGGGAGCGGGGCGGGGGGAGAGGGCCGGGCGAGACTGGTAAGCTGGCCCTGCCTTCTGGCGGCTGCGGGCCGGCCGGGCGTAGAACAGCTACTGAGCCGCGACAACGGGCCTGAACAGCACCACCACCGAGCGCGGGCCGACGCAGTACTCCAGGCTGGCCAGGCCAGGCTCGCGCCCGGGCTCGGCGATATCGTTGGGGCTAGACAGGCTAGTGTCCACCACACGCCGCCACTCGACCGCCGCGCCCTCCTGCACCGTAAAGCTCAGCCCCTCCCCGAAGGCATTGATCATCACATAGAGGTCGCCGTCATGCTGCGAGGCGCCGTGCAGGCAGTAGGCCAGGCAGCGCGAGCCCTCGCTGAAGTCTACCTCGCGGCCGACGCCATACCAGCGCACATCATCGCGCCAGAAGGTGCTGCGGGCGATCGAGGGGTGGGCCTTGCGGAAGGCGATCATCGTCTTGAAGAAGCGAAAGATCTCGTGATTGGGCTCGAGCAGATCCCAGTCGAGCCAGGTGATCTCGTTGTCCTGGTTGTAGGGGTTGTTGTTGCCGCGCTGGGTGTTGAGGAACTCGTCGCCAGCGCAGAACATCGGCGTGCCATTGGCGAGCATCAGCAGCGCGAAGAAGTTCTTGACCTGCCTGCGGCGC
>JAAXUL010001015.1 GCA_013336035.1 Chloroflexales bacterium | reverse complement strand
TCAGGCCAGAGTTGACCGTCGTGAAGACCTGTGACGTCTTGCCGCCACATGCGGTGAGCAGCACGATCAGGGCGAGGGCGAGGGGCAGGGCAATGGTTCGGCGCGCCATTGGGGGCCTCCGTGGAGAATCTGGTAGCGATACGGGAGGGACGCCCCAGGGCCGCGAATGGTTCCCGCTACTCCTCCCAGAACTGGCGCACCCACCCGCGGTGGGCCAGGTTGTCGCGCAGCTCGAGCATGGCGGTGTAGGTCGGTAGGATGAAGAGCGTGGCGCCGGGGGGCAGCTCCGCGAGGGCCTGGTCGACCGCGGCCCCCAGGTCCGGCTCGAGCGTGATCCGCCCCTCGGGCAGGCCGGCGTACTTGAGGCGCACGGCCATATCTTCGGCGCGGGTGCCGCTGACGGTCGCCGCGGCCACCCTGCTGCCCAGGGCCTCGAACTCGGCGTCCCACAGCCACGACACATCGGTGCCGTCGGCGAAGCGGTCGTTGATGGCGATCAGGACGTGGAGGGCGGGGGTGGGCGCGCCATCCGTCGCGGGGGGGGGCGCGCTAGCCGCCGTGTCGCCGACCAGCATGCGCACGGTCTCGGTCGCCCCGACCGGGTTCTTGATCAGAGCGATCAGCATCGGGGCGCCGTCGGGGCCGGCCGTCACCCGCTCGATGCGCCCGAAGGCGGCGCTGAAGCGCTCGAGGGCGCCGCGGGCCGTCGGGGCCGGCACGCCCAGGGCGATCGCCGCGGCGAGGGCGGCCGTGGCGTTAGTCGCGTTGTAGAGGCCGGGCAGGGGCAGGTCTACCTCCATCGCGCCGCCGGGGTAGAGCAGGTAGAGCCGGCCGCCGTCGGTGCCGAGCAGCTCGAGGCGGGCCAGGCGCACATGGGGCTTGGGGCGGCAGTGGCCGCAGCGCGGGCAGACGTAGTGGCCGATGTGGGCGTAGAAGGCCAGCGTGTAGTCGTAGCGCTGGCCGCAGCGCCGGCAGAACTGCGAGTCGGCGATGTGCGCCCCCGCCCCGACAGCGTGCCGCCCGTCATCCAGCCCGTAGTAGAGCACCCGCGCCGCCAGCCCCTGGCCCAGGTCGGCCACGGCCGGGTCGTCGGCATTGAGCACCACGGTGGCCTCGGGCGGCAGCGCGGCCAGGGCCTCGCGCCACGCCCCGGCCACCGTGTCCACCTCGCCGTAGCGGTCGAGCTGGTCGCGGAAGAGGTTGTGGATGAGCACAAGGCGTGGGCCGATCTCGGCGAGCGCCTGGGGCAGGGCGGCCTCGTCGGTCTCGAAGAGGCCGATGGTCGCCTGCGGGCGCCCGCGCCAGTCGGCGTCGGCCAGGGCGGTGGCCGTCAGGCCCGCGATCAGATTGGCGCCGGCCCGGTTGTGCAGCACGCGCTCGCCGGCGGCCCGCAGGATCTCGGCGAGCATGCGGCTGGTGGTGGTCTTGCCGTTGGTGCCCGAGAGCAGCACGGCGCCGTGGGGCAGGGCCGCGCTGAGATCGCGCAGGATGCCCGGGGCGAGGCGGCGGGCAACCGTGCCGGGAAGGGTGGTGCCGCCGCCCAGGCGCAGCCGCCGCGAGAGATCGCCGGCCGCCTTGCCCGCCACGACGGCCAGGGCATTGATGGTGTTGCGCATGGACCGTATGATACCGCAAGCTGGCCCCGGCGCTACACGCCTTCCTTACCTTGCGCGCGCAGCGCATGGCGCTTACACTAACGGGGCCTGCGTGGCCCGAAGCTTTCATTGTACCTATGTGCGCTATAATTCTTGGCAGCCGGTGGTCGGGCGGGCTCGCGCGATGGCCAGCCCGTGCTATGCAGGCTGCTGCTATACCCTATCTTCTCTTCTTCCGCGGTTCTGGTTCGCAGGCCCTCCGGGCCTCCCCTGGTTGGCTCAGGCGTCTGCCTGAGCGTGCAAAGGAGCATCCACACATGGGCAAGGATACGCTGACGGTCACCGATAATCGTACAGGCCAGACCTATGAGATTCCGATTGAGCACAACACGGTCAAAGCGCTAGACTTCCGCCAGATCAAGACGTCGACGGACGACTTCGGTCTGATGACCTACGACCCGGCCTATATGAACACGGCCGAGTGTAAGAGCACGATCACATATATCGACGGCGACAAGGGCATCCTCGAGTATCGCGGCTACCCGATCGAGCAGCTGGCCGAGCAGAGCACCTACCTCGAGGTGGCCTATCTGCTGCTCTACGGCGAGCTGCCCACCAAAGAGCGCCTGGACTGGTGGACCTACCGGATCAGCCGGCACCTGTTCCTGCACAACAGCCTGATCGAGCAGATCCAGGCCTTCCGCTACGACGCTCACCCCATGGGCATCCTGATCAGCGCCGTCGCCTCGATGTCGACCCTCTACCCCGAGGCGAAGGAAGTTCACAGCCCCGAGGTGCGCGAGAAGCAGATCTGGCGCATCCTGGGCCAGATCCCGACCATCGCGGCCTTCGCCTACAGGCATCGCATCGGCCGGCCCTTCAACCAGCCCGATAACTCGCTGAGCTACACCTCGAACCTGCTCTACATGATGGACTTCATGAACCAGCGCGACTACGAGGTGAACCCGGTGCTGGCCAAGGCCCTCGATGTGCTGTTCATCCTCCACGCCGACCACGAGCAGAACTGCTCGACCGCGACCATGCGCGGGGTCGGCTCGAGCCACACCGACCCCTACTGCGCGCTCTCGGCGGCGGCCGCGGCCCTCTACGGCCCGCTCCACGGCGGCGCCAACGAGGCCGTGCTGCGCATGCTTCAGCAGATCGGCGATGTCAAGAACGTCCCCACCTTCATCGAGAAGGTGAAGAAGGGTGAGGGGCGCCTCATGGGCTTCGGCCACCGGGTCTACAAGAACTACGACCCGCGCGCGAAGATTATCCGCAAGGTGGCCTACGAGGTCTTCGAGGCGACGCAGAGCAACCCTATGCTCGAGATCGCGGTCGAGCTCGAGCGAATCGCGCTGCAGGATGACTATTTCATCTCGCGCAAGCTCTACCCCAACGTCGACTTCTACAGCGGTCTGATCTACCAGGCCCTGCGCTTCCCGATCGAGTACTTCCCCTTCCTCTTCGCCATCCCGCGCGCCTCGGGCTGGCTGGCCCAGTGGATCGAGATGCTCGAGGACGACGAGCAGAAGATCATGCGCCCCCGCCAGGTCTACCTCGGCGCCGCCCGTCGCGACTACATCCCCGTCGATAAGCGCTAGGCCGAAGGTTCGCGGACACTTTATAGCCTGCCGCCGCAAGGCCCTCACCCCTGCCCCGCTGCGCGAA
>JAAXUL010001014.1 GCA_013336035.1 Chloroflexales bacterium | reverse complement strand
CCTCCGGCGCCGCGCCGGCCTCGCCCCCGCCCAGCATAGCCGCGGTCATCGCCACGATCTCGGCCTCGTACTTCGTCGCGCTCGGCCAGAGGTCGACGTGCAGCGGGTTGCTCTGTGAGCTGATCGCGTAGGCCCGGTTGAGGAAGTCGATGTGGACGCTGTCGCCGTGGTAGACCGCGCCCGAGACGAAGCCCTCACGCCAGTGGCCCTCCTCGCGCGCGGCCAGGGCCGCCATCTCGGCCAGCACCTGCTCGCGGTCGCGCCCCTCGGCGGGCAGGCGTGTGGTGGCGGGCAGCTCGCGGCTGTACGGCTTCACCGCCGGCTCGAGCCCGGCCATTAGCCGGTCGTACTCGTGCTGCACCCGCCGCCGCACAGGCGGGATGGCGAGGGCGCCCTGCTCAAGCAGCGAGGCGGCGCCCGCGCCGATCTGTCGAAGGGTCGTCGCAAGTCGCCGTAGCATATGCGTCAGGTCCTGTTCAGCCGCGCGTACACCCCCCGGGTGGCCCGGTAGAGGCGCAGGTACTCGCGGAAGAGCCGATCGTAGACAGCCCCGGCGCCAGGGTTGGGGGTGTAGGTGCGGGCGATGGGCACGTGGTCGGCCAGCTGCTCGATGGGTGTGAGCCCGAGGGCGGCGGCGGCCAGGAGCCCCGCGCCGCGCACATTGATCTGGATCGGGTCGGCCAGCTGGCGGATGTCGCGCCCGAGCACGTCGGCGTAGATCTGGCACCAGAGGTCAGAGTTCGCCCCGCCCCCGGCCATGGTGATCACATCGAGCCGGCGGCCCACGAAGCGCTCGACGTAGGTGAGCAGCCAGCGCGAGTTGTAGGCCACGCCCTCGAGCACGGCTCGCACCAGATCAGCCCTGGTGGTCTTCAGCGAGAGGTTGTGGAAGCCGCCGCGCAGCAGGTGTTCCTCGACGGGCGTGCGCTCGCCGTAGAGCCAGGGGGTGAAGATCAGGCCGGCGCTGCCGGGCGGCGCTCCGGCGGCCAGGGTGTCAAAGCGCCGGTAGGCCCCCTCGGGCCTTGGGCCGACGGACAGGGCATCGTCGGGGTAGAGCAGATTGTCGCGCAGGAAGCTCAGGCAGGCCCCGGCGCACTCCTGCTCGTTGAGCAGCAGGTAGCGCCCCGGCAGCGCCGAGGGCAGCGAGGCCATGTTGTGCCGCAGATCGGTCTTCTTGAACGGCACGTGACAGGTCAGCCACGACGAGGTGCCGACGTAGAGGTTGGCCGCGTAGTCGCGCACCGACCCGGCGCCGATGGCCGCCGAGTGCAGGTCGGGCGCGCCCATCACCACTGGCAGCCCCGCGGGCACGCCGAGCTCGGCCGCGGGCCCCGGCAGCAGCGGGCCCAGCACATCGACGGCGCGGCGCAGATCGGGCAGCTTCGCGCGCTCGAGCCCGGCCATGGCGAGCAGGGTGCCGTCGTAGGCGACCCGGCGCGGATCGCGGTTGTCGGTGACCCAGTGGAGCGTGACCGAGTCGAACGAGGCGGCGCGGCGCCCGGTCAGCACCAGGTTAAGGTAATCCTTCGGCTCGAGGAAGACGGCGGCGCGGCGGTAGATCTCGGGGCGCTCGTGCTTCAGGAAGAGGATGTGGGCGATGGGGTCCTTCCCCGAGCGCGCCGGCGCCCCGCCGGTGAGGGCCAGCCAGCGCAGCAGCTTGCGCGGCCCGTAGCCCAGCACGCGCACCGGCCCGCCCACGACCCGGCGCAGATACGGCGCCCCGCGCGAGTCCATCCAGATGATCGCGTTCATCAGGGGCGCGCCGGACTTGTCGACGGCCACCGTGCCGGACCACTGGGCAGTGCAGGCGATGCCGACGATCTGATCTCGGCCCACTGCCGTCTCGGCGAGCAGGCGCCCTGAGGCGGCGGTGATGGCGCGCCACCAGTCGGCGGGGCGCTGCTCGGCGCCGCCGCCGGGCAAGAGCAGCAGCTCGACCGGCTCGAAGACGCAGCCCACGATCGCGCCTGTCGTGGCGACCAGCGCCACCTTGGGGCCCGAGGTGCCGAGATCTATCGCGAGGATGTATCCTGTCATTGGCTCAGCTCGGATCGGCAAGGACCTGCTCGGCGGACGCCCCATAGGCTGGTGCTGCGGATCGCGCGTTGCATAGTATCTGCTCCCCCTATATACTAGGGCAGGAACAAGCGTCGGTCTATAGCCTATAGCATATCCCCTCTCGTGCCTATGCAGCGCATCCTGGTGATCGAGGACGAGCAAGAGATCGCAAACTACCTGCGGCGTGGCCTGCTGCTCGAGGGCTTCCAGGTGACCGTTGCCGGCGATGGGCCCGCGGGCCTGGCTGCCGCGCGTGAGACACCCCACGACCTGGTGATCCTCGACCTGATGCTCCCCGGCATCGACGGCCTCGAGGTGGCCCGCCGCCTGCGCGCCGCCTCCGACATCCCGATCATTATCCTCACCGCCCGCGACGCCGTGGCTGACCGCGTCCTGGGCCTGGAGAACGGGGCTGACGACTACCTGGTCAAGCCCTTCGCCTTCGAGGAGCTGCTGGCGCGGATCAGGGTGCAGCTGCGCCGCCGCCAGGCCGGCCAGCAGAGCGACATCCTGCGCTTCGGCGCCCTGACTCTCGATACGGCCGCGCGCGAGCTGCGGGTCGGCGAGCGGCGTGTCGAGCTGACGGCCAAAGAGTACGAGCTGCTCGAGCTGTTCATGCGCCACCCGAACCAGGTGCTCACCCGCGAGGTGATCTACGACCGCGTCTGGGGCTACGACTTCGGCGGCGAGAGCAACATCATCGAGGTCTATGTGCGCTACCTCCGGCAGAAGCTCGAGGCCAGCGGCGATCCCCGGGTCATCCAGACAGTCCGCGGCGCCGGGTACATCCTGCGCGAAGAGTAGCTCGCCCAAGGTCACCCTCTCGTAATCTACGCACCTTCCCCATAGCTCCGTCGCGATGCTATCCTCTTACTCCCCTGTCACGGGCGCGTCGGGCGCCCGCCTCAGGCGGCCCCGCCCCGATTGCGGGGCTGGCCGCGCGGCGCGTGAGCGGCAGTCGCGCGGCCACTCCCCTACCCTGGCCGTGATCTCAAGGGCGCAAGTGAACATCGCGAAGGGCAGTCTGCGGCTCCGTTTCTTCAGACGGATCGGGCGCCGGGTCAGGCTCGCCCTGGCGAGCCCGGTCGTCGGCTGGAACGTGGCCAACGACTGGGTGATGCTGCGCCACGAGCGGGGCCACGTCGCCGTCAGCGAGGCCCGACTCGGGAGCCTCCTCGAGCTCGTCGCCGGCCAGGCCCTCGCCCTCTCT
>JAAXUL010000271.1 GCA_013336035.1 Chloroflexales bacterium | reverse complement strand
CGTACGGACTACGTTTCTGCGGAGGGGCCTGCGGCCCCTCCGCGCCTCCCCTAACGCTTATTGAGTGCAGCGTTCACGCGGCGTGGGGGCGCGCCGAACGTGAAAGCGAGGTCAGGCGATAAGGTTCAGGGAGCCTATAACTGACCCATCGAACGCATCTTCACGATCCGTGGATCGACGGAGGATAGGGACGGCACTTCCTGCCACATTGGGCCTCAAAGGGGCGCGCAGAACAGAAGGCGAATGATGACGGCCAGCACGGGGCAGGGACCGACCGAGAGACGCAGGTTGATGGCCATCCTCGCCCACCCGGACGACGAGTCCCTCGGCTTCGGCGGGGTTCTGGCGAAGTACGCCGCCGAGGGCGTGGCGACCACGGTGGTGACGGCGACACGCGGGCAGCAGGGCTGGGCCGGCGACCCGCGAGGGCGCCCCGACGCGCTCGCCCTCGGCCGCCTGCGCGAGGCCGAACTGCGGGCCGCGACCCAGGCCCTCGGCGTGCACGACCTGGTGATCCTCGACTACCAGGATGGCGCGCTCGCCCACGCCGACCCCGAGGAGGCCACCAGCGTTCTGGTTACCCTCTTGCGCCGCCTCCGGCCCGACGTGGTGGTCACCTTCGGCCCCGACGGCGCCTACGGCCACCCTGACCATATTGCGATCTCCCAGCTGGCCACGGCAGCAGTCTGCGCCGCGTCCGATAGTGCCTACCGCGACCCGCAACGGCTCGCGCCCCACAGCGTCGCCAAGCTTTACTACCTGGCGATCACGGCCACGCTTGCCGCGGGTTACGAGGCGCTGTTCGGCGAGCTGGCGATAGTGATCGACGGCACGGTGCGCCGGCAGGTGATCTGGCCGGATTGGGCCGTGACCACCCACCTCGACACGAGCGCCCACTGGGCCGCCGTCGTGCGCGCTGTCGCCTGCCACGCCTCCCAGCTGCCCCGCGAGCTGCGGCTCGCGGAGCTGCCGCCCGAGACCCACCGGCAGCTCTGGGGACGGCAGTGCTTCTACCGGGCCATGAGCCGGGTGAGCGGCGGGCGCCAGCGCGAGACCGATCTCTTTGCCGGCGTTGCCGCCGGCGGCGACGGTGGGGCTGAGAGATAGGGTGATCCTTGTGGCCCAGGAGAACGCGCGCGGAGGTTCCTCATGAAGACAGCGCTCATCGCGTCGCGCAGCGGCGCAGCGACGGCGGCTATGGCGCCGGTGGTCAACTTCCTCACGAGCCCGCAGTTCGTGCCCGAGAACCCCGACGACACCGAGGTCTGCGACTTCACGCTCGGCAACCCCCACGAGCCGGTCGTCCCCGGCTTTGTCGAGGCCATCGAGCGCCAGCTCGCCCCGCGCCACCACCGCTGGTTCGCCTACAACACCGGTGAGCCCGCCACCATCGCCGCCATCGCCGCCGGGCTGCGCGAGCGCCTCGGACTGCCCTTCGCGGACGCCGACATCCTGCTCACCTCGGGCGCCTTCGCCGGTCTGGCAGTCTGCCTGGCCACCCTCGCCGACCCCGGCGACGAGGTGATCTTCAACAGCCCGCCCTGGTTCTGCTACGAGCCGATGATCCTGGCCCAGGGCCTCGCCCCGGTGCGGGTCAAGGTCGATCGGCAGAGCTTTGACCTCGACCTGGGCGCGATCGAGGCCGCGATCAGCCCACGCACGCGGGCGGTCATCGTCAACTCGCCCAACAACCCGACCGGCAAGATCTACCCGCCCGAGACGCTCCAGGCCCTGGCCGAGCTGCTGGCCCGCGCGGGCGAGCGCCACGGGCGCCCGATCGTCCTGCTCTCCGACGAGGCCTACAGCCGCGTGCTCTTCGACGGGCGCAGCTTCCCCACCCCGAGCCGGTTCTACCCCCACACGGTCGTGATCTACACCTACGGCAAGACCCTGCTCACGCCCGGGCAGCGCATGGGCTACCTGGCGCTCTCGCCGCAGATGCCAGAGCGCGAGGCCCTGCGCGAGGCGCTGTTTGTCGGGCTACTCACCACTGGCATGGCCGTCCCCAATGCCGTGCTGCACTATGCCCTACCCGAACTGGATCTGCTCACGATCGACCTCGGGCTGCTCCAGCGCAAGCGCGACCGCCTGGTGGGCGGGCTACGCGAGCTTGGCTACACGGCCACACTGCCGGAGGGGAGTTTCTACGTCCTGGTGCGCACGCCGGTCGCCGACGACTGGGCGTTCGCAGCAGGCCTGGCTGCGCAGAAGCTTTACGTGCTGCCGGGGCGGGTCTGCGAGCTGCCCGGCTACCTGCGGCTGTCGCTCACCGCGAGCGAGGCGATGATCGAGCGGGCCCTGCCGCGCTTCGCCCAGGCGCTCAACGGGTAGTGCCCACGACGCTTAGCGTCCGATACGGTCGCCGAAAAGAGCGAATCATCATGCTCCATGCGCCTTCAAGAAGCTGCGAACTGCTGCAGTAAACGCATCGGGCTGCTCGATAAAGGGCATGTGCCCTGCATTGGGAACCACCACGAGCTCAGCTGCGGGGATGCCGTGCGCGATCACCTGGCTCGCGCTGAGCGGCAAGAGCCAGTCGTCGTCGCCGACGATCACCAGTGTCGGCACACGTATCGCGCCCAGCTGCGGCCGTACGTCGTAGGGGGCATCACTTCGCCCAAAGTAGTGCACCGGCTATATGCGAGCGTTTGCTCCCACGCGCCGGCCTGAAAGTAGTGATATGCCAGCTCAGGCAAATACTCCTCATCGCTGTGGGCCAGCCGCTCAAGCGCTCGGCCGATGTTGAGGTGGAGCGCCGCGCGTTCACGGGCGAGTAGGCCGTTGGAGATTGCCTGGCGGGCCAGATGTTCGTGCCGAGGCGCCCTCCCACGTGTGGATATGAGTGGGCATCGACCTGATCAGAGCACTCCCCTCCGTCGCGTGATGTGCAAGCTGGCCGCCCTGTCGTGGAAAACGGATCCTTGTGCGACAAGCGCCGATGATCGTATTGACATCGAGGCGGCACCTCCGCTGCTGCTACAGGGCGGCGACGTGCGGGCGCCACAATACCCCCCTGCTGTACCCCATGTGGGGAATGACGGCGCTGTGTCCTTGCTGTACCCTCGAGGCGGATGAGGCCAATGGTGACAACAGAAGGAAGGGTCAGCATGCCTGAACAGAACGAAACGGTGATGCGCCGTGCAATCGTTGGCGCGCATGCATCGGGGGACACGACAACGCGGGTTCTTGCCGGAGGTGGAGTTGCAGGGCCGATCCTCTTCTCGGTGATCACGATCGTTGCAGCGGCGCTTCGTCCTGACTACAGCCATATCACCAGCTTCATTAGCGAGCTGGGAGCGTCCGGCACGCCGCACGCTCCCCTCATGAACTATCTCGGCTTTGTTCCTGCGGGACTGTTTCTGGCGGCATTTGGCATCGCGCTGGTGCGGGCCACGTCCCAGCATGTGCTCGCAGTGGTCGGCGCGGTGCTCGTCGGCTTGTTCGGCGTAGGAGTCGCCGTCTCCGGAATAGTCTCGTGCGATCCAGGCTGTCCGGTGCCTGGCGGCTCGCTGGAGAACGCCGCCCACAACGTCATCGGGCCCCTTTCGTTCATCGCGCTGGCATGCGGCGTTGGTCTACTGGGCGCCGCCTTCCGACGGCTTCCGTACTTCCGGCCCGTTTCGCGCTACTCATTGGTCACGAGTATCCTCGGTCTGCTGTTCATCGTGGCAATCGTGGGCTCGCTGGAGGCTAAGACGCTTACGGGCCTCTGGCAACGCCTGTTCCTCGCCACGCTGTTCCTCTGGTGCGCTGTCATCGGCATCCGTGTGGCTCGAGATCACAGGTCAGAGGCTTAGATGCCGTGTTCAGCAGCGGGTCGAATTGCCTGAAAGAGGTGTTGGCTCAGGCTAAAGAAGTAGCCCCCATTGTTACTCTGCCCTTCGATATCCGCCAGCCAGTCGTCCACTTCAGCCCCGCTGACCCCCTCGCGGCCTCGCACAAAGGTCGCGATCAAATTGATGAGGAAGAAGCCAAAGCTACTCGGATCATACGTGATATTGATCACCGGCACGATGGAGACTCCTGTCAGGTGGAAGCCAGCCTGGTGGAGCAGCCCAGGCACCCGTTGCGGGAGCTTACGGTGGGCGAGGTGCTCGTCCCAGGCCTGGTTGATGTGAGCGTTCACTGCAGGTTTGTCCGTGTGCAGGATCAGGGTATCCCAGTCGGTGGCGACGATCGCCAGACGTCCGCCCGGGCGCAGCACGCGATAGGCTTCGGCCAGCGCCTGCGCGATCGTGGGCACGTACTCATAGACCTGCACCGCGACGACGAAATCGAAGCTCTGGTCGAGGAACGGCAGCGCCGCCGCATCGCCCTCGTGCACGGTCACCTGCTCAGCCACACCCTCCTGGTGTGCGCGGTCCCGGGTGAGCGCGAGCATCGCCGGGTTGACATCAATCGCCGTGATGTGTCCGCGCGCGCCGACCTGCCGTGCCAGCTCGCAGGCCAGAAAGCCGGGGCCGGGGCCGATGTCCAGCCCATGCTCGCCTGGACGTGGCCACACCGCCTCTCTGGCGGCCTTCCGCCGCGCCTGCGCCTCCGGCGTCCGATAGGCGCCTTCCAGCTTGCGCCCAACCTCCGCGTCAAACGTCAGCATGCCCTGCTGTGTGTTCATCGCTCCGACCTCCTGGGCTCGTCCTTGCCGCGCCAGTTCGCTGCCACGACTCTAGCGTGGATGGTACGTTCTGGCATCGGGTGACACACGGAACCCGGGCGAGATGCTGTACGGACTGGCGAGGTAGGCGCACGGAGGCGGAAGGTGTGCCTACGGAGGCGCGAGCGGCGCGGAGGTGCGATCACGCGCTGGTCCATCAACGGGGCAGGGTGTCGTCCAGACTCGTCCGGCCCTCGGCCAGCACCCAGGCGATGATCTGGGCGCGCGTCGTGAAGCCCAGCTTCCCCAGGATGCTCCCCACATGGGTCTCGATCGTACGTTTGCTGAGCACCAGCCGCTCGGCGATCGCCCCGTTGGGCAGCCCCTGCGCGATCAGGTCAGCGACCTCGCGCTCGCGCGGGCTCAACGCGCCGAGGGCGAGTGTCGGCGCAAGGCTTGAGCGCCAGGGCGGTGGAGTGGGGAGCCTGGCGTTCGCCGCCTGTCGGAATGTGTCGCGCACTTGGTCATCCGCGATACTGGCCGCCGATGCCGCAATGCTGGCAGCGGCAGCGTCAAACGAACGCTCGGCCTCGGCGTGGTGATGCTCTGCGTGGTACAGGTGGCCAAGGACGACCTCAACCCGCCACAGCAGCGGCTGAGTCCCCTGCCTGAGGGCGCCTTCACGGGCTGCTACCAGCGTAGATTGTGCCTCTTCCGTGCGCCCCAGCGCAGCCAGCGCGGTGCCCCGCAGCAGGGCCAGATAGGGAACTGCCGGCGGATCACCTGCGCCCCGGCGCGCGACCGACGCGATCAGGCGCTCGGCGATCGCGCGGGTCTGATCGGGCGCGCCATGTGTCAGCGCCAACTCGGCCCGGGCAGACCAGCAGAGGCGCTGGCCCAGAGTCTCCATTGGCGTGGCTGAGTCCAGCACGGCGTCGAGCGCCCGTTCCGCGTGATCAAGCTGGCGCGCAGCGATCGCGGCAAGGGCCAGGCTACCCGTCACGACCCGCAGCCGGTAGGTCGATCCGAGCGCCTGCGCCAGGGCCAGGGCATGCTCCAGATGGTGCTGCGCCGCCGGGAGGGCTAGCAGATCGAGGTAGAGCGCCCCCAGCGTGTGATGGGCCTGCGCGATCCAGGCCCGATGCTCGATCTCCTCGGCAATGGCGAGGGCGTGCTGAACCAGCTGCAGCGCGCGCCCGTAGGCTCCCTGCGTGGCCAGGTGCGAGCCGAGCAGGGTCTGAGTGTAGGCCTCACCGGCCCGCCAGCCAATCTCACGGGCAAGCCGCAGGGCGCGCTCGCCTGCAGCCACCGCTTCAGGCGATGGCGTGGCCGGCGCGACGGTCGTGCTGTGCAGAATCCCGCCCCCGGCCGCGCGGGTGGCCAGGCTGCCAACCAACCCGCGCCGCTCATCCAGCCCCTCAAACAGGGTAATGGCCTGCCGGTAGAAGCCGTCCATCCGGATCAGATCGCCCCTGGCGCAGGCGGCGATACCGAGGAGATCCAGGGTCGCCGCACGGCCGCGCTGGTCGCCCAGGGTGTCGAAGAGGGATAGCGCCTCCTGATGGGCGTGCTGCCCCGCTGCTGGCTGGTCGGCATTGGTATACCAGTTGCCGAGCCGATTCAGGCTATGGGCCAGGAGTGTGGGCTGGCCCAGGGTGCGGGCCAGGTCCAGAGCCTGCTGGTAGTACGTGTGGCTCTCGCCATAGTCGCGCCCAGCCCACAGCAGGCCGAGGTCCAGGAGCACCTGCCACTCGCTCCGGCGGTCGGCCGCCGCGTGCGCCTGTGCCAGCGCCGCCTCGTAGTCCTGCCGCGCCGCCATGAAATCGCCGACCCACTCGTAGGCCTGACCGCACCCGTGCAGCACCCCCAGGGGTGTGGGGAGCCCCAGGTGCTGCGCTGCCTTCCGGGCGTAGGTGAACTGCTCGATCGCGGCCCGCGGCGCGTAGAGCGCCAGCGCCCGTTCGCCCGCACTGTTGGCGTAGGCGAGGGTTTGCCCCCAGCGTCCCGCCTGATAGGCGTGATGGGCGAGCTCCGGCAGCCGAGTTGTGAGCGCAGCCGCATCCTGCTGCTCCAGTGCCACGAGAATCGTCTGGTGGAGGGTCTGGCGCTCACGGGTCAGGAGGCTGGCCGTGATCGCCTCGCAGGTCAGCGCGTGCCGAAAGGCAAACTGGTCTGCCGTCGCTTCCACCACCAGCCCCGCCGCGACTAGCTCGTGGAGCAACGCGAGCAGGCGTGGCTCATCCTGCGCGGTCAAGGCCTGCAGGAAGGCAAAATCGAAGCGGCGCCCGACCACGGCAGCCAGCCGCAGGAGCGCCTGGGCGGGCGCGCTTAGCCGTGCCGCACGCTGCTGAACGGCATCCTGCACGCTGCGTGGGATGCGCAGCTCATCGAGGGGCTTGCGGTCCCAGACACCATCGCGATAGAAGATGTCGCCGGCTGCGATCAGCGACGTGAGGACTTCTTCGATGAAGAAGGGGTTGCCGCCTGTCAGCCTATAGAGGGCATCCAGGAATTCGACCCGCACCGGGCGCGCCAGCGCGAAGATGGCGCGCAGCATGGCTTCGACCTCGCTGCGAGTCAGACAGGGCAGCGCGAGCTCCTGGGCCAGACGCTCGCGATCGAGCTGCGCGAGCCAATGCTGCAAGCGCGGGGGTACCTCGTCGCTGCGGTAGGTGAGGAGCAGGACTAGGGGGTGCTGAGGACAGTGGCGCGCCAGGTGATAGAGGCACTCGAGGCTGCGATCATCACTCCAGTGCAGATCCTCGACGATAACCAGCAGCGGCTGCGCGGCGGCCTGCCGCACAAAGAAGCGGGTGAAGGCGCCGATGAGCTGATGTGGCTCTGGGGCCAGGAGGCCAGGGAGGGCCGCGGTGGGATCAGGCAACGGGGGAACCAGATCGGGGAGCAGTGGCGCGAGGAGCGGGGCCGCTGGCCCAAAAGCGTCCAGCAGCATCGCAACCGGATGGCTCGCAAAGCGGTTGCGGAGCAGGTCGAGCAAGGGCCCATAGGGGCTCGCACGGTCAGTCTGGAAGCAGCCCCCTTGCAGAATGTGGAAGCCCTGATTCTCCGCAGAGGCCTGGGCTTGCGCTACCAGCCGCGTCTTTCCAACGCCCGCCTCACCGGTGAGCACGACGGTCTGCCCGCCGTGGCCCTTCGCACGCTGGAACAACGCACGCAGGGTCGCCACATGCGTCGTATGGCCGATGAAGACGGGACAAACGACGGACTGCTTGAGCACACCATCCATGGCTGCACCCTGTGCATGCGGCGACGCGGATGGAGCAAGCGCCAGATCAGTCACTTCGCACGGCAAATCTGACATATGTCTTCTTTGCGCGGCGGCTGTGTCACCGCGCAAAGAAACGTGTCAAGCTCATTTGGGTCTGGCCGAACCATATCCTAGAGCCCAAACCTGTGTAGTACAGCAGGATTCAGGCCATCGTGCGCAGCATTGTCAAGGGATGGTGATTGCGGGGAGGACAGCGCCCATCCTCACATTGTTCGCCCTCGTTCGCTTGCCCACGACTGTAGATCGACGTTTCTACTTTGTGTTCGGTAGCGCGAGTGCCCCGCCCCTTGGGGCGGGTGGTGAAGCGCGTTTCAGCGCATTGCAAGGCGACAGCCAACCTCTCGGTGTGGTATAATACGAACAGATGAGCACCTACCAAAAAGCCTATCGCTATCGCTTGATGCCTACCTCCGAGCAGGAGGGGGTGTTTCAGCGCTGGTCAGGGGCCAGGCGCTTTGTGTACAACCACGCCCTGGCGCGTCGGATCGCTCATCACAAAAAGACGGGCAAGAGCCTGACGGTAACGCAGCTCTGCGCGGAGCTGACGGCCCTCAAGCGTCAGCCGGAGACGGCCTGGCTGCGGGAGATGAACGCGCAATCGTTGCAGCAGGCCATCCGTGACCTGGACAAGGCGTTCGGGAATTTCTTCGCCAAGCGGGCGAAGTTCCCCCGCTTCCGCTCCAAGAAGCGTGACCGGCCAACCTTCCGCCTGCCCGCTGAGGTGCGCCTTGAGGGTGAGAAGCTGTACGTGCCCAAGCTGGGGCTGATCAGGCTGGTGCTGCACCGCCCGGTCGAGGGCATCGTCAAGAGCGCGACATTCACCCAGGACGCGACCGGCGCCTGGTACGTGTCGCTAGTTGTCCATTTCGAGCTGCCCGACGTGGCTCCGCCCCCGCCCCGGCCCGAGCGCACCGTCGGGGTCGATCTGGGCCTGAAAGACCTGGCCGTCCTGAGTGACGGCACGCGCGTGCCCGCCCCCAAGCACTATCGGCGAGCGGAGCGCAAGCTTGCCCGCCTCCAGCGCCGCCTCTCGCGCTGCCAGCAGGGCAGCAAGGGCCGCGAACGGGCG
>JAAXUL010001013.1 GCA_013336035.1 Chloroflexales bacterium | reverse complement strand
AGCGCTGGCTGCAGAGCCAGCGCTGGTAGGCGGTGCTCGGGTCAGACAGCCCCGTGATGCCCGCGGTCGTCAGCAGGTGGTGGGCCGCCACAAGCGGGAAGCCGACGACAGCGGTGAAGCTGCCGCGCACCGCCCGCACCAGGCGCCCGCCGAGCCCCTGAACGCCGTACGCCCCCGCCTTGTCGAGGGGCTCTCCGGTCGCAACATAAGCCGCGATATCCGCGCCGTCCAGGGCGTGAAATACCACCTCCGTCGCCACCACATCGAGCAGGGTCTGCCCGGAGCCGCCGCGCTCGGGCGCCGGCGCGACCACGCACAGCCCCGTGTAGACGCTATGTGTGCGCCCCGCCAGGCTGTGAAGCATCGCCCGCGCATGGGCCGCATCGACCGGCTTGTTGAGCACCCTGTCATCCAGCACAACGACCGTATCGGCGCCCAGCACTACCGCGTCGGGGGCCTGGGCGGCTGCCGCCATAGCTTTGCGCCAGGCCAGCAGCGTGGGGTGGTGGTGGGGCGGCACGGCGACGAGGGGCAGCGCGGACGCGATCTCGGGCGGCGCGGCGACATCCGCCTCTTCGGCGTCGGTCGCGATCACAGTAAAGATTGCGCCGAGAGCAGTCAGGAGCTCGTGGCGGCGCGGCGAAGCTGAGGCTAAAACGAGGCGTGGCCTATCCATCGTGCCGATCATAGCACGCGCACCCCCAAACCGCAAGGTTTCCATCCGTGCGCTAGGGCTGCGTCAACGTCGTCGCTTATGGCAGGTCAGGGCACCAGGCGATAGCCCACGCCCCACTCGGTGAGCAGCAGCTTAGGGTTGCGCGGGTCAACCTCGATCTTACGGCGCAGGTGCCAGATATAGACCTTCAGGTAGTCATTATCCTTGGTGTACTCCTGGCCCCAGACGGCGCGCAGCAGGGTCTCGTGCTCGACCACCTTGCCGGCGTTCTCGGCGAGGATGAGCAGCAGGTGGTACTCGGTGGGCGTCAGGTCGACGGTCTCGCCGCGGACGCGCACCTCGCGCTTCTGCTGGTCGATGGCGATCTGGCCCTCGCCGGCGCTGAGCGGGCGGTAGGCGGGCGGCACGCGCCGCAGCAGCGCCCTGATCCGCGCCGACAGCTCATCCATATTGAATGGCTTGATCAGATAATCATCGGCGCCGCGGTCGAGGCCGGTGATCACATCATCGCTCTGCACCTTGGCGGTGAGCATCAGGATGGGGATCTGAGAGAACTCGCGCACCTTCCCGCAGGCCTCGAGGCCGTCCATCTCCGGCATCATGACATCAAGGATGACCATGTCGGGGCGCTGCTCGCGCACAGCCGTGACACACTGCACGCCGTTGGCGGCCTGGATAACACTATAGCCTTCGTGCTCTAGATTGATCCGGATCAGCTCACGCAGGCCGTTGTCGTCATCAACCACCAGGATGGTACGCTGGTCCATCGAGTATCCTTGTCACTACGGCGCCCGCAGGGCCGACGCCTCTCCCTTCAGCTCTGTAAAGCGGGCCTGCACATCGTCAAGGGTTAGCTCGCCGATATGCACATAGCGGATGCGCCCGTCGCCATCGATGAAGAAGCTTGTAGGCAGCGGGAAGACTCTGTAGGCGTTGGTCACATCGCCCTGAACATCGAGGGCCACGGGGTAGGTCACCCCATACTGCTCAAGGTAGGCCTTGATCGCGGCCTGGTCGCGCCCTTGGATCTGCTCGTCGTCGGTCAGGTTCACGCCGATCACGGCCAGGCCAGCATCGGCAAGGTCGCGATGGGCGGCCTGGAGGGCGGGCAGCTCGCGCTTGCATGGCTCGCACCAGGTGCCCCAGAAGTTCAGCAGCACCACCTTGCCCTTGTAGTCGGCCAGGCTGACGGTGCCGCCGGCGAGGGCCGGCACGGTGAAGGCGGGGGCCGGGCGGTTCACCTCGCCCATGGCCTGGCTCTGGGGCTCGGCGTTGCGCCCTGTGAGCACCCAGATGATCGCGATCAGCGCGACAGCCGCCACGGCTCCGACGATGGCAAAGGTGCGCTCGCGCGCGGTCAGGCTGCGCCTCTCGGCGGCGACCCTGCTCGCCGCGCCCGCGCCCGCCCCGCTGAGGCTGGCGTCATACTGGCGTCGGCGCTCAGGGTTGGCGAGGATAGCGTACGCCCGCTCGAGCTCGGCGCTCCGCTCGGCGGCCACCTTGTGCAGCTCCGGGTCGAGCTCGGCGACACGCTCGGGGTTGTAGCGATCGCGCTGACGCCCATAGGCAGCCTCGATGGCCTCTTGGCTTGCCCCTGGCTCGACACCAAGGAGTGTATAGTAGGTGCCCATAGTGTCATGCTCCGCCGCTATTGTAACATATTTTTTAACTTTTTGAACCCCTCCGGGGTGAAAAGTTAAAGACCTTAGCCCCTACCGGCTATGCTCCTGGATGAGCTGCCGGGCCTGGAAGACAAGGCTCGGCTCGGCGCCGGGCAGCACCACCAGCTTCTGCCACTGCGCGAGGGCCTGCGCGGTCTGGGGCGGCTCGGCGAGCGCGTAGCAGAGGCCCGCGCTTAGCAGGGCGCGCCCCTCCTCCGGCTGGTCTTTGATCGCCTGCTCGGCCGCCGCGATGCCCTGCTGCACATAGCTCTGGTCGTTAATGCCCTGGCCATAGTAGCAGAGGCTCGCCGCCATATCGGCCCGCGCCACCCCGTTCTGCGGCTCGAGCTCCAGCGCCTTGCCGTAGGCCTCGGCGGCCTCGAGCCAGCGGGGCAACCGTCCGACGTACGTGCTCTGGACGGCCGGGTCGCCGCCGGACAGCCGCTCGTGGAGCACGACCACACTGTCGTAGAGGATATTGCCGAGCTCGATCCAGGCGTTAGGGTTTTTTGGCGCATCGTTGGCGACCTGCTTCGCCGCCACGATCTGGGCCTCGAACTGGTTCGCGATCTCGTCCACGCTCGGCGTCGGGGCCGCCGTCGGCGCGTTGGGGTCGAGCACCTGCGGCCCGCTCTGGTCAGTGGTCTGCGCGGGGGTGCTCAGCACGGTGGTGACCAGCGTCGCCAGCACGATCGCGAAGGTGGCGATGGCCACGATCAGGGCCGGCGCGAGCCACGCGGGCGCCCGCCCGCCCGCGGATCGCCCAGAGGTGCGGCCCCTCGCGCTGTTTGCTGCCCGTGCCTGGCCGCGCGGCCAGGGGCGTTGACGGACCCCGAGCAGGCATTCCTGGCGGTGCGCGACTCGCTGATCCTCCTCGGGTACGGCGTGGACGTTCAGGTGGGCGGCTGGTGCCCGTCCGACGCCGGCAGTTA
>JAAXUL010001012.1 GCA_013336035.1 Chloroflexales bacterium | reverse complement strand
CCCCGCGATGAGGGCGATAGCGTCGGCGCCGGCGGCCACGACGGCGCGGGCCAGATCGGGCAGGTCGGGGGCGTGGCCGGGCAGCTTGACGATCAGCGGCAAGGGCGTGGCGGCACGCGCGGCCCCCACCAGGGGCGCGGCCGCCGCGGGCGTCAGGGCGTCGTGGGGCGCGAGGGGCAGCTCGACGCCGCGCACGCCCTCGATCATATCGAGGTCGGCGACAAGCCTGGACAGCTCCTCGGCGCCCTCGGCGGCCACGCTGACGATCACCGGCAGCTCCCAGCCGGCCCAGACGGGGGCGTAGCGCTCGCGCACGGCCCGCATGCCGGGGTTCTGCTCGCCGCCCAGATAGAGCAGGCCGGCGGGGGTCTCGACGAGGGTGGGGCGGCCGCGACGGGCCCGCGCGGTGGTGGTGCGCGTAATGATCGCCCCCAGGCCGTGGGCGACGCCCCGCTGGCCGAGCCCGAGCTGGCGCGCCACCTCGACCCCGTAGCCCAGGCTGCCGGCGGCGGCGAGCACCGGCGTGGCGATCTCGAGCGAGTAGGGGTTGCTCGGGGCCAGGTCGATCACGGCGCGGCCCCGTAGCCCAGGGCGCCGAGGGCCCGCCTGGCCTCGGCGGCCTCATCCCAGGGCAGGCTGTGGTCGGCGTAGATGATGCTGCCCTCGTGGCCCTTGCCGAGCAGGAGGACCAGGTCGCCGGGGCGGGCGGCGGCGAGCGCCGCGGCGAGCGCCGCGGCGCGGTCGGGGATGCGCCAGAAATCTTTACCCTCGCGCCGGCCGGCCAGCTCGACGCCGCGGGCGATCTGATCGATGATCGCCTCGCGGTCCTCGCCCCGCGGGTCCTCGTCGCTGAGGAAGATCAGCTCGCAGTGGCGGGCGGCGATCTCGCCCTGGATGGCCCGCTTGGCCACATCGCGCTCGCCGGCGCTGCCGAAGACGGCGAGGATGCGGCCGCGCGTGAGCGGGCGGAGCATGCCCATCACCTGCTCGAACGAGTCGGGGTTGTGGGCATAGTCGACGATCACATCGAAGGGCTGGCCGGCGACCACGGGCTCCATACGGCCGCGCGGGCCGCGGGCCTGGGCCAGGGCGGCGGCGGCCTGGGCGAGGGGCGCCCCCTGGCAGAGGGCCACGCTGAGCGCGGCCAGGGCGTTGTAGACATTGAAGGTGCCGGGCAGGCCCAGCCGCAGGCCGGCCTCGCCCCAGGGCGTGCTGACGCGCAGCGTCGCGCCAGAGGGTCCGGCGAGCAGATCGTGGCCGCGCACATCGGCCGGGGCGCTCAGGCCGAAGGTGAGCCGGCGCGCGCTGGCGGGGGCCGCGTCGAGAAAGAAGGCGTGGCTGGGGTCATCGGCGTTGACGATCGCCCAGGGCTCGAGCCTGCGCGGGCCGACGCCTGGCGCCCGCTCGCCGAGCAGCTCGAAGAGGCGGGCCTTGTCGGCCCGGTACTGCTCGAAGCTGCCGTGGTAGTCGAGGTGCTCGTGGGTGATGTTGAGCAAGACGGCCACGTCGAAGAGGCAGCCGCCCAGGCGGTTCCAGCGCGCCGAGAGGGCGTGGGAGGTGGCCTCGATCACGGCCGTGCTGCAGCCGGCCGCCAGCATCTCGGCCAGCAGGGCCTGGACCTCGGGGGCCTCGGGGGTGCTCTGGCGGGTGCTGTTGGCCCAGCGGCGGGCGCCCACCTTGAAGTCGACGGTGCTGATCATGCCGCTGGCGATGGCGCAGCTGTCGAGCACCTGGCAGGCCAGGTCGACGGTGGTGCTCTTGCCCTTGGTGCCGGTGACGCCGACCGTGCGCAGCTTGCTGCCAGGGTAACCATAGAAGGCCGCCGCCAGGGGCGCCAGGGCCACCCGGCTGTCGAGGGTGCTCACCAGGGTGACGCCCTCGGGCTCGGGGCCTTGCCAATGACGGGCGTCGACAACCACGGCGGCGGCGCCCCGCCCCAGGGCCTGGGCCACAAAGGCGTGGCCATCCACGTGATAGCCCTTGACCGCCACGAAGAGGCCGCCAGGCACGACCCTGCGCGAGTCGTAGGCCAGCCCCGCGATCGAAATATCAAGGGGGCCGTCGGCCTGTAGCACCGCCACCCCCGCCAGTAACTCCCGCAACGTCGCCATAGCGCTCGCCTGCTCCAGCCGATCAGTGCGCCCATTATACCGCGCGCCGGGCGCCTCCTTGCCGCCCCGATCCGACTGGCACGTATCCTGCAATCTATATTGCTGGACGCCCATTGTGGCTGTCCCCAGGCGAGGCAGCTCCCTGGTACGAGAGAGGTGGTGAGCCATGAGCGAGCCGCAGCAGGTGATAAGCAGCGATGGACGCCGGGGCGTGATCCTCGGCGACAGCGACCCGTCGCGGGATGACCCTCGCTTTGTGCGGGTGCGCATGGAGGATGGTCGGATTCTCCATGTCCCGGTGGAGCTGCTGGAGCTACGGCCCGACGGCGCCTTCAACCTCCAGATTGGCCTGGCCGATATGGAGGGCCTCATCACGGGCGACGCGCAAACCCGCGAGGTTGGAGAGGCCACGGGCCCGGGGCGGCTCGTCTTACCCGTAGCCATCGAAGAAATGGAGGTTGGGCGGCGCACAGTCACCACCGGGCTTGTGCGCGTGCGCAAGCACGTGCGCGAACACGAGGAAGTGCTTGACGAGACGGTGAGCCGGGAGGATGTGCACGTCGAGCGGATGCCAATCGGCACGATCGTCGACACGCCGCCCACCATACGCAACGAGGGGTCCACCCTGATCATCCCGGTTCTCGAGGAGGTGCTCGTGGTCGAGAAGCGCCTGCGGCTGAAAGAGGAGGTGCACATCACCTGGCAGCGCGTCGTCGAGCCGGCCCCCCAGCGGGTGACCCTGCGCGACGAGGAGCTCACGGTCGAGCGCATCGACCCCAACGAGGCCACTCCGGCCGAGGGCCACCCGCTCGAACGGCCAACCGGGTAGCCCCGCTATGGGGTCGCCCCGAGCTCAACGCTGTATGAAGGAAGGTAAGGAGGTCTTTTATGACTAAGACTGTAGTCGGGCTCTTCGATAACTTTGCCGAGGCCCAGAGCGTCGTCCAGGATCTGATCGACAGCGGCTTCCGCCGCGAGGATATCAGCGTGGTCGCCAATGAGAGCGCCACCGGGCGTGATCGCGCCGTGGGCGCGGATCGCGAGAGCGCCGCGGCCGAGGGGGCTGGGACCGGCGCGGTGGGCGGCACCGTGCTCGGCGGCGCCCTTGGCCTGCTGGTAGGCGCCGGCCTGCTGGCCATCCCGGGCATCGGCCCGGTGCTGG
>JAAXUL010001011.1 GCA_013336035.1 Chloroflexales bacterium | reverse complement strand
CTCAGGGCCACCGCAGCTGCGGCTCTTGCCGGACTCGGTGCGGGCCCTCGGCTATAACCCGGCCTCGATCCCACGAGTGCATCCCGACTTCTCGAAGCACAGGCTGGGGATCACCGGGCACACGAGCGGCCGCGTCGTACCATTACGGCAGATCTACCTGCTGTCCGATATGCCCGAGGCAATTTCAGCACCGCTCGAGCCGCGCGCGGCCTTTCTTCAGCTAGCGCGCCACTACTACCTCCACGCCGTCGCGCTGATGCAGGCCACCGGCGGCGAGGCCCAGCTCCTCAAGTGCGCCACGCTCGCAGGATGTATCCCCGTGCGTAGGCTGCGCCGGCATCCGCCGTTAGCCGAGCTCGGGCAGCTCGACCGGCTGATCGAGCGCCAGCTTGACACTGACTTCGCCGCAGTATCGTGATACGAGACACCTCTCGATGCGGCCATCGGCTTTGATCCAGCTACAGCACCTTACGCGCGGCCTGGCCCTGATCTGGCGCGCCGCTCCGCGTCAGACGCTCGCCTGGGCCGTGCTGCTTGTCATCCAGGGCCTGCTGCCGGCGACGACGGTCTGGCTGAGCCGGCCGCTGGTCGATGGGCTGGCGGCCGCGGCGCAGGCCAGCGGGGCGTGGACGAGCGCGCGCGCGCTGCTGCCCACGGCCGCGCTGCTGCTCGGCTCCCTCGTGCTGACCGAGCTGCTGCAAGGGCTCGGCGGCTGGGTGCGCGCGGCGCAGGCCGAGTATGTGCAGGACCATATCAGCGGCCTGATCCAGCAGAAGTCCGTCGAGGTCGACCTGGCCTTCTATGAGTCGCCGGAGTACCACGACCATCTGCACCGCGCCCGCGACGACGCGGCGAGCCGGCCGCTGGCGCTGCTCGAGGGCGCGGGCAGCCTGATGCAGAATGGCATCACGCTGCTGGCGATGGCCGCCATTCTGCTGCCGTATGGCGCCTGGCTGCCGCCGCTGCTGCTGCTCAGCACCCTACCGGCCCTGCTCGTCCTGCTGCGCTCCAGCTGGCGCTACCATCAGTGGTGGCGGCAGAGCACGGCCAACCAGCGCCGCGCGTGGTATTACGAGTGGCTGCTCACCGGCAGCGAGACAGCCGCCGAGCTGCGGCTGTTTGGGCTCGGCTCGTCCTTTCAGCAGAGCTATCAGGCTCTGCGGGGCCAGCTGCGGGGCGAGCGGCTCGGCCTGCTGCGCAAGCAGATGCTCGCCGGCCTGGCCGCCAATGCCCTCGGCCTCCTCAGCGCGGGCGGCGCGGTGGCCTGGATGGTCTGGCGCGTATTGCAGGGCCTCGTCACCCTGGGCGACCTGGCACTGTTCTTCCAGGCCTTCCAGCGTGGCCAGGGCCTCTTGCGGGCCCTGCTGGCCGACGCGGGCCAGATCTATGCCAACAGCCTCTTCCTCGGCGGCCTCTTCGCCTTCCTCGCTCTCAAGCCAGAGGTTGCCGACCCACCGGCGCCAACTACGGCGCCGGCCCCGCTGCGCGAGGGGGTCACCTTCCGCGATGTGACCTTCCGCTACCCGGGGAGCGGGCATGACTCACTCAAGAGCTTCAATCTGACCATCCCGGCAGGCCGGATCGTCGCCATCGTCGGCGCAAACGGCGCCGGCAAGAGCACCCTGGTCAAGCTGCTCTGCCGCTTCTACGACCCGCAGCAGGGCCGGGTCGAGCTCGACGGCGTAGATCTTCGCGATCTGGCCCTCGACGATCTCCGCCGGCAGATCACCGTTCTGTTCCAGGCGCCGGTCGAATACCAGGCCACCGCCGCCGAGAATATAAGCCTTGGCGATCCGGCAGCCGGAGCTGAGCGCGAGGCGGTTGTGAGAGCGGCACAGGCGGCCGGCGCCCACGAGCTCGTCGAGCGTCTACCGGCCGGCTACGACACGCAGCTGGGCAAATGGTTCACCGACGGCGCAGAGCTGAGCGGCGGCGAGTGGCAGCGGGTTGCCCTGGCGCGGGCCTTCCTGCGCCAGGCGCCGATCATCGCCCTCGACGAGCCGACCAGCCATATGGACTCGTGGGGCGAGGCCGACTGGTTCGAGCGCGTGCGCCGGCTCGCCGCGGGGCGCACGCTGCTAATCATCACCCACCGCTTCACAGTCGCCATGCGCGCGGATGTGATCCACGTCATGGACCAGGGGCAAATCGTCGAGAGCGGCAGCCACAACGATCTCGTCGAGCTGGATGGCAGCTATGCGGCAGCCTGGGCCGAGCAGATGAGCGGTGGCTATGTGGGGGCACGGCTTGTATGACAAGGCACCGCTACGACAGCGCCACGCCCGAGGCGCCATCCATCGCCTCGCTGCCGGTCACGGCGCAGCTCTTGCTGGCCTGCGCCCACGCACGGCTGGGCGAGCGTGAGTCTGCTCGCGTGCGCGAGCTGGCGGCCGGCCAGATCGACTGGGACTGCTTGCTCGAGCTGGCCGGGCAGCATGCTGTCGTCGCGCTGCTCTACCAGAGCCTGCGAGCCGCCGCCGCGGATGTCGCGCCGGCCACCGTGATAGAGCAGCTCCGCGCTGCGTTCCATGCCAGCACACAGCACAGCCTGATGCAGACCGGCGAGCTCCTGCGGCTGGCACACACGCTGGCCGAGGCCCAGATACCGATGATTGCGCTCAAGGGGCCGACCCTGGCCACCATGGCCTATGGCAGCCTGGCCCTGCGCAGCTCTGTCGATCTCGACATCCTGGTACGCAAGGCGGACCTGGAGCGCGCGATGGCGCTCCTACGCTCTCAGGGCTATCAGCAGCTAGAGCAGCTGGGCGAGGCCCAGGTCGACGCCTATATCGAAGCCCAGCACCACTTCTCCTTCGTCCGCGAGAGCCTGCTTGTCGAGCTGCACTACGAGCTGGGCGAGCGATACTTCGAAGTCCAGATCGACACAGATCAGCTGTGGGAGCACGCCGCGCCCGTGGCGCTCGCCGGCCACACGGTATCTGCCCTGAGCTACACCGATCAGCTCACCACGCTCTGCATCCATGGGCTGCGGCACTGCTGGGAGCGGCTCGCCTGGGTCTGTGATATTGCCGAGCTGCTGCGGCAGGAGCGCGAGCTAGACTGGCCCGCTCTGCTGGCAGAGCAGCAGGCGCGGGGCACAGAGCGCCTGCTGCTCCTCGGCGTCTACCTTGCCCACAGGCTGCTCGCCGCGCCTCTGCCGGCTGTGAACCGCTGCTTCGGTAGCCGGAGCTGCCAGCAGGTGAAGTCTGGTGCGGGATAATAGCTGCCAGCAAGGCTTCGACGTTTTCCAGCGGCACGTCGGTCATCAACCGG
>JAAXUL010001010.1 GCA_013336035.1 Chloroflexales bacterium | reverse complement strand
CAGGGCGCCTATGCCGCCCGCCGCCGGCCCGGCCGAGGGCCGCCCCTGCGAGGTGGGCACAGTCAGGGTGGGCGTGCCGGCGGCCTGCGTCGGGGCGGCCGTGACCTGCATCGCCGACAGGTTGCCGCTGATCGTATAGGCGGCCCGCGTGATGCGCCCGACCAGCAGGCCCGCGCCTAGCGCGAGAACAGCCAGGGCGCCGATGATGGCATAGCGCCACCAGGGCGTCCGGCGACGGGGTCGCATGTGGGGTGGGCGGGGGCGCCCCTCGGCAGGCCGCGGGCTGGTCGGCCGCGCGGGGGCCTCTTCGGCGAGCAAGGCCGCCAGCAGCCCCTGGGCGCTCGTGCTCGTCTGGTACGAGTGGCAGGCCGCGCAGCCGGCCAGGTGCGACTCTAGGGCCGCGTTTCGCGGGTTGGTTGAGCCAGGGTGGACACCCATGTCGATGAGCCGGCGCGCCTCTGAGCACTCCATGCCGAGCGTTCCCGTCTTCCAGTTTTGTCGGTGCTGATCGTCTACGGACTGTGACTTCTGGTGCAGCCGATCAGTCACACTCTCATGTGTCGGAGAAACGTAAAGACTATTCTATCCATAGTATATCATTCCCCTGAAAAATCTGGTATTATATTCGCGTTTCCACTTTACAATCTTCTTGCAGAAAGAACGCCCGATCAGGGCGTCGTGGGCTGCCAGACCTGCTGGGCAAACATGCTGCCAACGAGCAGACACCCTCGTTCAAGACGCCATTGAAGTGATCAAGTAGAGGTACCCCGCATGTGCCGCACAGACTCTCCTCTGGCCCGGGCGCCCCACTGGCGCCTGATCGTGTTTCTGGGTCTGGCCCTGGCCCTGAGCGGCTGCGGCCTGACTGGCCGGCAGCCGACACCGACCTCGGTCGCCCCGACCTCGGCCCTGAGCACGCGGACGATCACAATTACCTCGCCCCAGGGCAACGCCGTCGTGAACACCCCGATCCCTGTCACTGGCACGGTGAGCGCGGTGCCGGCCTCGGGCAACCTGTACTACAGGCTCTTTGGGCCCGATGGCAGTCTGCTGGCCCAGGCCACCTTCCGGACCCAGGGTGAGGCAGGCGGGCCGGGCGTCTTCTCGGGGAGCATCCCGTACACGCTGGGCGCCCAGGGCAGCGGCCGGATCGAGGTCCTCGACCTGAACCAGGCCGACGGCGCTATCCTGGCGATATCCTCGCTGCAGGTTGTGCTCAGCCCCGGGCAGGCGCCGCCCCCGCAGACGCCGCAGGTGCTGCCGACCGGCCCGGCGGTGACGCCAACCTCGCTGCCGCCGCCCTCGCCCTCGGCCCAGCAGCAGATCCTCCTCGACTCGCCGCCGCCCGGCACGACGGTGGGCAGCCCGGTGACGATCGCCGGCCGCACGACGAAGCCGCCGGCGGGCAACACCCTGAGCTATGTGATGCGCGACGCTGTGAACGCGGTGCTGGGCACGGGCACCTTCCCAGTCCCGACCACCTCGTCGGGCACCGGCATCTTCAACGCCTCGCTGACCTTCAACCTGCCGCCGAACGGCGGGAATATCAGCCTGGAGGTGTTCGAGCCTGGGGTTGGGGGCGCGGCGCCCGTGGCCAGCGCGCGGCTAGCCCTGGTGGTGGCGCCGCCGCAGTCCATTCTGATCGACTCGCCGCCGCCCGGCACGACGGTGGGCAGCCCGGTGACGTTGACCGGCCGCACGGCCCGCTACCCCTTCCAGGGCAACCTGGGCTACCGGGCCCTCGACTCGAGCGGGCGACAGCTCGGCATCGGCACCTTCCCAGTGTCGGGTGCGGCGGGCGGGCCGACAAGCTTCACCGCCTCGGTCAACTTCAGCCTGCCGCCCAACGGCGGGCGGATCACCGTCGAGATCGCCGACCAGAACGCGGCCACCGGCCAGGTGGCGGCTATGGCCCGCATCGAGCTGAACGTCGCGCCGCAGCAGCAGTCGATCATCATCGAGTCGCCCGCGGCTAACCAGCAGGTGGGCAGCCCGATGACGGTGGTGGGCCGGGCGGTGCGCCTGCCCGTTGGCAGCCAGCTTACCTACAGGGTGCGCGACCGGGCCGGCCAGCAGATCGGCACCGGCCAGTTTGGCGTCTCGGGCTCGCAGGATGGCGGCGGCCGCTTCAACGCCCAGGCCTTCTTCACCCCGCCCCCGGGCGGCGGGCCGATCACGCTCGAGCTGCTCGAGATCGATCCGGCCAGCGGCCAGGTGCGCACCAGCACGAGCCTGCCCCTGACGGTGGCCGGCCCGCCGCCGACGGTGACGAGCACCCCGCTGCCGACGCGCCAGTCGATCACTATCGACACCCCGCCCTCGGGCACGACCGTGGGCAGCCCGGT
This sequence comes from Chloroflexales bacterium, assembly GCA_013336035.1. Classification (GTDB taxonomy): domain Bacteria; phylum Chloroflexota; class Chloroflexia; order Chloroflexales; family Chloroflexaceae; genus CAIWXH01. The sequence continues at coordinate 929 of JAAXUL010001010.1, read as the reverse complement.
GGTGATCACGGGCCGCGTGGCGCTCTTCCCGCAGTTCCGCGAGCTGTACTATATCGTGCGCACGCTGACCCGCGATACCCTGGGCCAGGGCAGCTTCCCGGTGGCGGGGCAGCCCGGGCAGACCAATATCCAGTACGTGGCCTCGCTCACCTTCTCCGAGCCGCAGCAGGGCGGGGCGATCACCATCGAGATCTATGACCGCGACGGGGTCGGCCAGATCATCGCCAACGCCATCGTGCAGCTTCAGGTCAACCCGCGCACGCCGATCACGCCCACCGCGGGCCCGTCCGGGGGCGGCCAGCAGATCACGATCACGGCGCCGGTGACCGGCACCCTTGTGGGCAGCCCGGCTATCTTTGATGGGAGCACGGCCGTCGCGCCCTACCAGAATATGCTCGACTACCGGGTGACCGACGGGGCGGGCGCCGAGATCGGCAAGGGCTCGTTCGAGGTGCGCAACGTGCCGGGGCTCGGCTTCATCTTCAGCGCGCCGATCCTCTTCACGCCGCCGCTGGCGGGGGGGCCGATCACCGTGACTATCTTCGACCTCAACGAGGCCACGGGGGCGACGCTGGCCGAGCAGAGTATCAGCCTGACTGTGGCGCCGCAGCCCTACCCGTCGCCGCGCGGCCCATAGCTAACTCCGCCCTATGCGGGCGGCCCTTGCCGACGGTCATCGCGGGCGCCCTACGGGGCGCCCGTCGCTAATCCGCGACGTCGCGGATGATCGCCTCGACGAGCTTGCGCTCGCGGCGGTAGACGAGGAAGAAGACAGCGGCGAGGACGGGGAGCAGGATCGGCCAGCTCTCGCGCTCGTCCTGGAGCTGGCGCCACACGGCGCGCACCTGCACCAGGAACGGGTAGCGGGTGATCTGGGTCTCGAGGACGTTGTTGAGCTGCCGGCGCCAGGCCGGCTCGGGGTCGGCGGG
>JAAXUL010000270.1 GCA_013336035.1 Chloroflexales bacterium | reverse complement strand
ACCTCCGCGGGCCAGTTCAAATGCTGATCGTCCCAAGGCACACCCCAGGTCGAGCGCATGTCCCTTGCTGCGCCCCTGCATCTGTTCCAGGCAGATGGCGGCCACGGCGATAGGCGCGGGCGTCGGCGCAGGCTGCCCGAGGCTGTCGACCGCGAGGGCGCCCCCCGGGTCGACGGGGGCGGTGGGGAGGCCGCGCAGCAGGGTCAGGTCGCGCCCCAGGGCCCCGATCTGTATGGCGGCGTCGGGGGCGGCGGCGGGATAGTGCTCGAGGCGGGCCCGCTCGAAGTACTGCACAAGGGCTGGCTGGGCGCCCACATACTCCCACGTCGGCGCGCTGATCGGCAGGCCAAAGACGTCGACGCCGCCCGCCGCTTCCCAGAAGGCGCGGAACGGCTCGTCGATGGCGTAGCCCGTCTCGGCGAAGACGCGGGCGCTGGCCGGCTCGGCGGCGCGGGCCTGGGGCGGGGCGAAGCTTTTCCAGAGGGCCGCGGCGTACTCGGTGCCGAGGCGCCCGCGCAGCACGGCGCCCCCGTACTCGGGGTGCAGCTCGAGGCGGCCCCGCTCGAAGTACTGCACGGTCAGCTCGCCCTCGACCAGGGGGGGCGTGATGGGCGTGCCCAGGGTCAGGGGGCCATTGCTGGCGCGCCAGTGGGCGAGGAAGCCGTGCTCGTTGCTCAGTCGCTGGCCCGTGGTCACGAAGTAGAGCGCGTCGTCCTGGGCGCTGCTGGCCCCTGGGGTGGCCCAGATCCCGGCGGCCAGGCCGAGAAGCAGGCTGGTCACACACGCAGAGAGGAAGCGCCTTGTCGGCCGGAAAGGCATACGGGGCTCCGCGGCGGTACAGAGAGAACCTTGCTCGATGGTCTGTGATCGCAATTATAGCCTCTGGTTGTAATCTGTCAAGGCTTTTGATGACGTATATGCCATTGCCAAGGCATGTGCGGATGATCTAGCGTTGACAGGGCTGAGGCTGCGAGCAAATCGGGGGGTTTTGTGGCGCGCGGGGCGTTATCTGTGGTAGCATGGAAACCAGGTGAAGGATGTCACAGAAGGAGCATACGACGATGCAAGACCTGAGCGCCGAGCTGGCCGAGCTGGATGGACGCTTCGCCCTGATCCGGGGGCATCTTTGACCTGCCTGGCAAACAGGCGCAGATCGCGGCCCTCGAGGAGCAGGCCGCCGACCCGGGCCTCTGGAACGACCCGCGCGAGGCCCAGGGCGTGCTGCAGCGCCTCACCCGCCTGAAGGCCGAGGTCGAGCAGTGGACCTCGCTTGAGGGGCAGCTCGTGGGCCTGGGCGAGCTGATCGAGCTGGCCTCCACCGAGGATGACGAGTCGCTGCGCGGCGATCTGTCCGCCGAGCTGAACGCCGCCAGGCGTGATCTCGAGCAGCGCGAGCTGGGCCTGCTACTGAGCGGCCGCTACGACGATGGCGACACCTTTCTCTCGATCCAGGCCGGCATGGGCGGCACCGACGCCCAGGACTGGGCCGAGATGCTGTTGCGCATGTACACCCGCTGGGCCGAGGCCCGCGGCTTCAGTGTGAACCTGGTCGACCAGAGCGACGGCGATGAGGCCGGGATCAAGAGCGCGACCCTCGAGGTGCGCGGCCCCTACGCCTATGGCTACGCCCGCGCCGAGGCCGGCGTCCACCGGCTGATCCGCCTCTCGCCCTTCAACGCGGCCCACACCCGCCAGACCTCGTTCGCCCGCGTCGAGGTGATGCCCGAGGTCGACGACGCCCCCGAGGTGGTGATCAAGCCCGATGAGATCCGCGTCGATGTCTTCCGCTCGGGCGGCCACGGCGGCCAGAGCGTCAACACGACCGACTCAGCGGTGCGGATTACCCATCTGCCGACGGGCCTGGTGGTGACATGCCAGAACGAGCGCTCGCAGCTGCAGAACCGCGAGACGGCCCTGCGCGTGCTGCGAGGCCGTCTGCTCGAGCGCGAGCTGCAGCGCCAGTCGGAAGAGCGCGCGCGCCTGCGCGGCGAGTACCGCGACGCCGCCTTCGGCAGCCAGATGCGCACCTACTACCTGCACCCATCGACGCTAGTCAAAGACCACCGCACCGACTATGAGACGAGCAATGTCCAGGCGGTCCTCGACGGCCAGATCGATGGCTTTATCGAGGCCTATCTTCGCTGGAATGTCGGCGAGGGCTAGCCTGATCGCTATACCACATTCGCTCCTCCGCTTCGCGGCCGCGCTTCTGCTCGGCCTTATGTTCGTCGCGCCTGCACGGGCCCAGAGCGGCGCGATCACTGTGCTTTCGAGCGAGGCTGCCCCTGACTTCCCTGCGGAGATCAGCTTCTCGCTCACCGCCGAGGCCGCCGCGAGCAATATTGTCGCTGTGCAGCTGCTGTATGGCGCCACTCGCGAGGAGGCCTTGACTGTAGTGGACCTGCCCGTCACGGCGGGCCGCCGGGTCGAGGCGCGCCACACCCTCGACACGCAGGTCTACTACATACCGCCGGGCACAGCGCTCACCTACCGCTGGGTGATCCGCGACGACGCCGGCAATGAGCTGACCAGCGAGCCCCAGGATCTGATCTACCACGATGAGCGCTTCCCCTGGAGCGAGCGCACCGAGCGCAATGTGACCGTCTTCTGGTACGAGGGCGGCGACGCATTTGGCCAGGATCTGATCGATACAACCACCAGGGCCCTCGATAAGCTCGAGGCCGAGATCGGGTCTAGCCTGGACCTGCCGGTGCGAATCTATATCTACGCGAGCAATCAGGATATGCGCTCGGCTCTGCGGAGCAACTCGACGGAGTGGGTGGGCGGCCAGGCCCTTCCGGGGCTGGGGGTTATCGTCGGGGCGATCGGGCCGGACAATCGGGCCGAGATCGGGCGCCTGATCCCCCACGAGCTGTCGCACCAGGTGCTGTACCAGGCCACCAATAACCCCTACGGGGGCGTCCCGCTCTGGTTTGACGAGGGCCTGGCTGTGCATAACCAGGAGCGGCGGGATGAGGGCTGGGACGAGATAGTGGCGGCGGCAGCGCAGGAGGGGCGGCTGATCCCGCTCGAGGCCCTGGCCTCGAATTTTCCGACCGACGCTGACCAGACCCGACTCTCGTACGCCCAGAGCCGCGATGTGGTCGAGTTTATTCTCAAGACCTACGGCGAGCCGAAGCTGCGTGAGCTGGTGGCCGCCTTCGCCGCGGCGACCCCCCTCGAGGAGGCGCTGCCGCAGGTGCTTGGGCGCACGGTCGATGAGCTCGACGCTGACTGGCGGGCGACGCTGCCGCCGCAGACCGAGGAGCCGACGGTGCTGGCTGCCCCGCAGACGGCGCCGCCCGAGCGCTTCGAGGGCGACCCGACCCCCTCGGGCGCCGGGTCGGCGGCGGCGCCTGATGCTGCCACGGGGTGGCTGCGCTGGCTTACGGGGCTTCCCGCCTGGGCGACCCTGGCGGCTGTAGCTCTCTGCTGTGTGGTGGGGGTAGGGGCGGCCGGCACGCTCCTGCTCGTCGGCCTGCGCATCGCGGGGGTTGATAAGCGGACGGACTGACGCTGGCGCTGGCCACCGACGACCGGTAGACGGCGGGCCCGCGGCTCGCCTTAGATGAGATTCAGGTCCAGGTTTCGGGTTGCAGGTCTAGCTTGTCGGCAAGCCCTGCGCGTGCCATACCGGTAACGTATCCACAAACCCTGGCTTAGAGGCTCAACGAGGAGCAGGTATGGAGACCAAGTTCACGCCCTGGAGGATGCGGTACATTAGGCGCGACGATGGCCCGGACGAGGGCGGGTGTGTCTTCTGCGGGATGACCGAGGAGCCGCCGGACCACGACACAGAGAGTCTGATCCTTGCGCGCGGGGAGCGCTGCTTTGTGGTCCTGAACCTCTTCCCGTATAATACGGCCCATACGATGGTGGTGCCCTATGCCCATACGGCCGATCTGGTGGGGCTGGACGCCATCACAGCGGCCGAGCTGTTCGCGCTGACCCGGCGCTGTGTGGCGGTGATCTCGGACGAGTACCACCCCCAGGGCTTTAATCTGGGTATGAACCTGGGGAGCACGGCCGGGGCGGGCATCGCCGAGCACCTGCACATGCATATTGTCCCGCGCTGGAATGGCGACACGAACTTCATGCCGATCATCGGCCAGACCAAGCTGATCCCGGAGGAGCTTGATGAGACCTACGGCAGGCTGCGCGCGCGCTTCAAGGCGCCGGCTCTCTGTTAGGGCTGATCTTGATTGAGCTGGTTTGGGGCGCAGCATGCCGCGCCCTTAGATCCGTAGCGGCGCATAACGGGCGTGGGGTTGCTCTCTTTGCGAGATCTAGTTAGGTGGGGCTGATGGATGTCCTACCCGAGGGTGAGGTCGATCATATCGATCAGGCGGTCGACCTCAAAGGGCTTTTGCATAATCACGGCGCCCTCGGCCTCGAGGTCGGCGAACCAGGGCTTGCGGTTGAGGGCGGTCATGATAATAATCGGGATGCCGTGGTCCTGGAGCCGCCCCTTGATATGCTGGAAGACCTCGACTCCGTCCATATTGGGCATCATAATGTCGCTGATGACAAGGTCTGGGGTAATGGTATCCAGCAGACGCATACCTTCCTGGCCGTCCGGGGCCAGGATGACGTTGTAGCCGGCGCTGCGCAAGGCATACTCGAGCACTGTCTGCAACGCCAGATCGTCGTCCATAATGAAGATTGTGCCCTTGGATTCGGTCATGGTTTTTCCCTCTCCCGCAGTCAGGCCCAGGCGGCGGGCCATTGCGTGGGTGATGACGTGAATGGCGGGACGCTCGCCATTATACCAGAGGTTTTTGAATCCTTTGTACTTACGAGGAGGGGTCATGGTCAAGGTCCCGGCGCCGCTGGCAGTGTTTCCGTATGTTCACTGGGAGGAAGTACACTTCAGGGATCTTGATCTGCTGGGGCATGCGAACAATGTGGTCTATGCGAGTTGGCTCGAGTCGGCGCGTATCCGCTACTACCTCGACCTGATGGATCTCCCGCTGGAGGAGATGGGCCTGATCCTGGCCGAGCTGACGCTCACCTATAAGTCGCCGGCCTACTTTGGCGACCGGCTGGGCATCGGGGTGCGCGTCGGCACGATCGGCTCGAAGAGCTTTATGATGGACCATGTGATCGCGCGCGAGGGCGACGAGGCGGTGATCGCCACGGCTAAGACGGTGCTGGTGTCCTATGACTACAAGCTGGGCTCGACGGTGTCGGTGCCCGAGGAGTTTCGGCGGCGGGTGGCGCGGCAGCAGGAGTGAGGGCGAGCGCTCGCTGGGGTGATCTGGCGAGCGCAGCGAGTGCTCGCGCACACGATCACCCCTCACCCGAGCGAGCGCGGGCGACGGCCTACGGCTGGAGCGCGACGACGAAGCTGGCCTCGCCGAAGGGCTTGTCTCTGAGGCGGACGAGGATGGATGTGGCGCTGCTGCTGAGCGGGCGGCTGGCCACCGCCATGCCGCGCTCCTGGGCGCCTGGGGCGACGAGGACGGCCTTGGGGGTCGAGGCCTTGTCGTCGATGGGGTACTCGTTGCCGAGGCCGTCGCTGACGCGGATGTTGTCGCCGCGCAGCGGGAACTCGACCGGGCGGTCGCTGTTGTTCTGGACGCTCCAGGTGAGCTTGATCCGCCCGTCGCAGGTCGAGACCTGCTCGAGGGCGACGACGACCTCGGGGGCGCTGACGGCGGTGCGGCTGCCCTCGGCCACGCTTCTCCAGGCGCGGCTGGCGGGGTCGTAGCGCTTGCCGACGAGCTGCCTGTCGGCCCAGCGGCAGGCGCCGTTCGGGGCGCCGGGCCCGTCGCCGAGGGTGCTGCCGGTGGCTACGGCGGCGACCTCGAGCAGGGGGGCGGGCTGATCGGGCGTGGACACGAGGCGCACGGGCCGCAGCAGCAGGGCGAGGGACAGGACGGCGGCGAGGACGGCCAGGGCCGCGCCGAATGCGCCGCTGTTGGTCCCCAGGGCTTGCCTGGCGCGCCCGTACAGGCCGCGAGGCGGCAAGCGCTGCGCGTCAGCTTCGCTAACAGCGGGCGTGGCGGGGGGCGTCGCCGCCTCCGCGAGGGGCGGGGGGGCGCCAGGGGCGACGGTAGCGTCGCCCGCCGGGGCCACGGCGCCCGCCGCAGCGGCATTCTCCACAATCGTGATCGACTCGAGGGGGTCGGACATGGCGCCGCTGTCAGGGACGACGCCGCGCAGCACGGTGTTGATCTCCTGCCAGGGAGTGCAGTGGAGCAGGTGAGGGATGGCGAGCATCTCCTCGTCGGTGAGCTCGATCTCGGATGAGCGCTCGGTGATCAGATACGAGGGGAGCTCGTCGAGGCCCTTGAGCTCGACCTTCCAGTCGAGCTCGATCTCGCTGTCGCCCTGGATCGAGGGCGCGATCACCACGACGCGCTTGCAGGTGCGGAAGTCGAGGTCGGCGGACTTCTGCTCCGAGAGGAACTCGCGGCGGTGCTCGTTGAGGAAGTTGGTCAGGGCGTGGAAGTAGGAGATGACCTGGTTGTAGGGGTTCTTGCGGCCGGGGTTGAGGCGCTTGCGCTCGCCGTTGCGGCCCTCGACGAACCAGGGGCCGTTGACGCTGCCGATGACGCGGCCGTCGCAGTGCTTCAGCTCGACGATGAAGATGGCGTCGTGCTTGACGATAACCAGGTCGACGGTGCGCCCGCCCACGCTGAAGTTGGCCAGGATCAGGTAGAGGCCCTCCAGCTGGTGGAGGCCGTTGGCCAGGGCCATGATCGCCCGGCGCTCGTTGGGGTGCTCCGGCTTCTCGCCGATCCAGACCTGAACTGCCATAATTTTTTTTGGGGTCTGCCGTGGCTATAGGCCACGGCAGACCCCAGAGCCTAGTCAGCAAGGGCGAGTGTCTTGCGTAGCTCCACGATCTGGTCGCGCAGGCTCGCCGCCTTCTCGAACTGGAGGTCTTTGGCGGCCTGCTTCATCTGCTTCTCGAGATCCTTGAGCAGCTTGTGGACCTCGTCGCGGGGGATCTCGGTGAGGACGGGCCTGGGCTGCTCGCCGGCGCCGACCTTGTAGTCGCCGCGCTCCTCGGCCATGCGCTTGATGCGGTCGGTCAGGTCGCGCACGCCCTTCGAGATGCCGACGGGGGTGATGTCGTGGCGCAGGTTGTAGGCCATCTGGATATCGCGGCGGCGCTGGGTCTCTTTGATCGCGGCGTCCATCGAGTTGGTGACGTGGTCGGCGTACATGATCACGGTGCCCTCGATGTGGCGGGCGGCGCGGCCGACGGTCTGGATGAGCGAGGTCTCTGAGCGCAGGTAGCCCTCTTTGTCGGCGTCGAGGATGCAGACCAGGCTGACCTCGGGCAGGTCGAGGCCCTCGCGCAGCAGGTTGATGCCGACCACCACATCATACACGCCCAGGCGCAGGTCGCGCAGGATCTCGACCCGCTCGAGGGTGTCGATGTCGGCGTGGAGGTACATCGTGCGGATGCCCATCTCCTTGAGGTAGTCGGAGAGATCCTCGGCCATGCGCTTGGTGAGCGTGGTGACGAGGACGCGCTGGCTCTTCTTGACGCGCTGCCGCACCTCGCCGATCAGGTCGTCGACCTGGCCCTTCGTGGGGCGCACCTGGATGACCGGGTCGATCAGGCCGGTGGGGCGGATGATCTGCTCGACGATCTGCTCGCTCTGCTGGCGCTCGATGGGGCCGGGGGTGGCCGAGACGTAGATGACCTGGTAGATGTGCTGGGCGAACTCCTCGAACTGGAGCGGGCGGTTGTCGAGGGCCGAGGGCAGGCGGAACCCGTAGTCGACCAGGGTCTCCTTGCGTGAGCGGTCGCCCTTGTACATGCCGCGCACCTGGGGTAGGGTGATGTGGCTCTCGTCGACGAAGAGCAGGAAGTCGTCGGGGAAGTAGTCGAGCAGGGTCCATGGCGACTGGCCCGCGCTGCGGCCGTCCATGTGGCGCGAGTAGTTCTCGATACCCGAGCAGTAGCCGACCTCTGAGAGCATCTCGAGGTCGTACATGGTGCGCTGCTTGAGGCGGGCCGCCTCGAGCACCTTGCCCTCGGCCTCGAGCTGGCGCAGCCGCTCGCCGAGCTCGTCCTGGATGCCGCCGACGGCGACGGCGAGCTTGTCCTTGGTGGTGACGAAGTGCTTGGCGGGGTAGATGTCGGTGCTGGCGCGCGTGAGCAGCACCTCGCCGGTGAGCGGGTCGAACTCGGTGATGCGCTCGATCTCGTCGCCCCAGAACTCGACGCGGGTGGCGACCTCGCTGTTGGCGGGCATGATGTCGAGGGTGTCGCCGCGCACCCTGAAGGTGCCACGGTGGAAGTCGATGTCGTTGCGCTCGAACTGGAGGTCGATCAGCTGGCGCAGCAGCTTGTCGCGGTTGCGGACCTCGCCCTGGCGCAGGGCGATCATGACCTGGCCGTAGTCGTGCGGCGAGCCGAGGCCGTAGATGGCCGAGACCGAGGCGACGATCAGCACGTCGCTGCGCGTGAAGAGGGCCTGGGTGGCGGCGTGGCGGAGGCGGTCGATCTCCTCGTTGATCGAGGCCTCTTTCTCGATATAGAGGTCCTTCGAGGGGACGTAGGCCTCGGGGGTGTACTCGTCGTAGTACGAGATGAACATCTCGACGGCGGCGTCGGGCAGGAAGTCGCGGAACTCGGCCCAGAGCTGCGAGACGAGGGTCTTGTTGTGGGCGAGCACGAGCGCCGGGCGCTGGGCCTGCTCGAAGACCCACGACATGACCGCGGTCTTCCCGGAGCCCGTGACGCCCAGCAGGGTCTGCTGGCGGTAGCCGTTCTTGAGGCCCTGGACGAGCTTCTCGATCGCCTGCGGCTGGTCGCCGGTGGGCGCGTAGGGCGCCTGGACACGGAAGGACATACGTGCGCTCCGGGTATTGCCTGTGTGACGCCTCCATTATAGCGGACCGGCCCCGCTTCCGCTATGGGATGCGGGGCCGATCCGAACGGGCGTGTCGGGCGCTAGCGCAGCTCGTAGGTGACCTGGACCTGGGCGGTGATGGTCTGCTCGCCGGGC
>JAAXUL010001009.1 GCA_013336035.1 Chloroflexales bacterium | reverse complement strand
CCGGCTCGCCACCTGGCTCTACCGGCGGCCGCTGCTCGCGCTGGCGCTGCTGCTGCTGCCGCCCCTGCTCTACCTGGTCGTCGTCTACCTGGGCTCGCTGCTGGCCATGCTGGCACAGAGCTTTTTCGCCCTCGACGACTTCTCGGGCCGGGTGGTCTACGAGTTCACCCTGGCGACCTACGCGCAGCTCCTCACGCCGGCCAACCTCGACATCATCCTGCGGACGGCGGCGATGGCCGCGGCGGTGACGGTGGCCTGCGCCGTGCTGGCCTTCCCCCTGGCCTACTACATGGCCCGCTACGCCTCGCCGCGCATGAAGGTGCTCCTCGCCCTCGCCGTGGTGATGCCCCTCTGGGCCAGCTACCTCGTGCGGGTCTACTCCTGGAAGATCATTCTGGCGAAGGAGGGCATCATCAGCTGGGTCTTCGCCCAGCTGGGGCTGGGCTGGCTCCTCGACGGGGTGCTAGCCCTGCCTGCGATCGGCGGGCCGTCGCTCTCGGTCTCGCTGATCGGCACCTTCGCGACCTTCGTGTATATCTGGCTGCCCTATATGATCCTGCCGATCGCGGCGGCCCTCGAGCGGGTGCCGCCCTCGCTGCTGGAGGCCTCGGCCGACCTCGGCGGCCATGACGGGCAGACGTTCCGCCACGTGATCCTGCCCCTGGCGTTCCCCGGGGTGGTGGCCGGCTCGATCTTCACCTTCTCGCTCACCCTGGGCGACTTCATCATCCCGGGGATCATCGGCAACTCGGCCCGCTTTATCGGGAGGGCCGTGCTGGAGCAGCAGGGCACGGCGGGGAACATCCCCCTGGCCGCGGCCTTCACGGTGGTGCCAATCGTAATCATGGCCGTCTACCTCCTGATCGCGAAGCGGCTGGGCGCCTTCGAGGCGCTGTGAGCTGAGGACAGAGAAAGGCAATATGGGCAGGCAGAAGGCGCCGTGGTGGCTCAGGCTCTCAGTGGTCGGCGTGCTGCTGTTCCTCTATGTGCCCTTCGCGGTGATCCTGCTGTACGCCTTCACAACCGAGGAGTCGGCGTTCACCTTCCCGCCGCCGGGGCTGACCCTGCGCTGGTTCCCGACGGCGTGGGCCCGGAGCGACCTGTGGGCGGCCCTCTGGCTCTCTGTGCAGGTGGCGGGCGTGGCCACCCTGGCGGCGCTGCTGCTCGGCACCCTGGCGGCGGCGGCGGTCCACCGCTCGCGCTTCTTCGGGCGCGAGGCGGTCTCGCTGCTGCTGCTGCTGCCGATCGCCCTGCCCGGCATCGCCAGCGGCATCGCCATGCGCTCGGCCATCGGCCTGCTCGATATCCCGTTCAGCTTCTGGACGGTGGTGATTGGCCACACGACCTTCTGCATGGTCGTGGTGTACAACAATGTGCTGGCCCGCTACCGGCGCATGGCCCCCTCGCTGGTAGAGGCCTCGATGGACCTGGGGGCGAGCGGCTGGCAGACATTCCGCCATGTGCTGCTGCCCATCCTAGGGACGGCGCTGGTGGCGGGCGGGATGCTGGCCTTCGCGCTCTCGTTCGACGAGATCATCGTCACGACGTTCACGGCGGGCAACCAGGACACCTTGCCAATTTGGATCTTCAATCAGCTGACGCGACCCCGCGACCGCCCGGTGACAAATGTCGTGGCGCTGTTCGTGATCGCGGTCACGGTGATCCCGATCCTGCTGGCGCACCGGCTTACCCGCGACAGCGGCGGGGTCGGGGGCGGGGGCAAGTAGCAAGGGGCCGCCCAGTATGCGCGCTGTCTACGCGGTGTGGGCAGCCGCCAATGCCCGCTGATCTCTGATCATAAAGTAGACCAGGGCGCCTCCCGCCGCGATGAGCAAGAGCATCTGGGGGATCAGGGTCTCCCAGGTCGGATAGATGCCGAAGAACGGCACGGCCGGTACGGGCGCGGGCGTCGTGGTGATCACCCCGGCCACCTGCAGCGCATGGATGCCGGTGCCGACGAACTTGAAGCCGAGGTAGTAGACCAGCAGGCCCGCCACGCGGAAGAACAGCCGCAGCGGCAGGCGCACGCTGAAGACCAGCATCAGCACGGCCACCACAGCCAGGATCGCCGCCCCGGCGCCAAAGCCGATCACCAGGTCGCGGGGCGTGATGGCGGGGGCGATGCCGAGGTAGAAGACGACAGTCTCGGCGCCCTCGCGGAACACGGCCAGGAAGGCCAGCAGGGCCAGGCCGACGAGACTGCCGCTGGCGAGGGCCTTGCCGGTGCGCTCGTCAATGTAGCGCTTCCAGGCGCCCAGGCTGGCGTTGCTGTGGAGCCAGTAGGCGACATAGAAAAGCATCGCGGCGGCGACGATGCCGGTGACACCCTCGACGAGCTCGCGGTTCTGACCAGCGCTGGCGGCGCTAAAGATGGCCTGCAGGGCGAAGCCGGCCACCACGCTGGCGAGCATACCGAGCGCGCCTCCGGCCCAGATCCAGCCGCGCTTGTCGCTGTTGCCGGAGCGGCGCAGGAAGGCGAGCAGCGCGATGATCACCAGCAGCGCCTCCAGCCCCTCGCGTAGCAGAATGGCCGCGGCGTCAAAGGCGGTATAGGTGGTCGCGCGCTGGGCGAAGGGCGCCACCGCGGCGCGCAGGCGGCCCACGGCGGCCTCGGCCTCCTCCCGCTGGGCGGGCTCGGCCTCCAGCGCGGCGGCGGCCCTGCCGAGGTCTATCTCGATCGCGGTGTAGGCCTCGGGGCTCTTCGCGGCGACCTCGCCCTCGACGGTGGGCCAGGCCTTGATCGCAGCCATCAGGTGTGCCTCAGCCGTGGCGGCATCGCCGGCCTCGAGGGCGACGTAGGCCTGGTCGAGCTCGGCGGCCAGGCCAGCCATAGTGGCGGGCGCAGCCTCGGCCGCAGGCCCTCCGACGCTCAGGCCCTCCGCGACCTCCAGGGCCTCATGCTCGACCGCGGCAAAGGCGCTTGCCACGGCGTCGGGCTGTTGTGCGGCAACCGCGTCCTTCAGCGCGTCAAGCTTAGTCTCTAGGGCGACGTAGCCGGCAGCATCCGCGTCGCGTACGCCATCCTCGATTGCCTCCCAGGCCTCGTGCAGCTCCTCGTAGGCGGCGCGCAGCTGCGCCGGGGTGGCGCCTGCGACCGCGTGCTCGCCGGCCTCGGCGCGGAGCGCGAGGGTGCGAAGGGCGTCGGCGGGGTCGGGGGCCTGGGCGGCGGCCGGGTGAATGAGCAGCAGGGCGAACAGCGCAGCCAGAAGCAGGGTGATCGTGCGGCGGAGCATAGCGGGCAGCCTTCCAGTTCTTTGTGTCAGCCTGAACTTGATTA
>JAAXUL010001008.1 GCA_013336035.1 Chloroflexales bacterium | reverse complement strand
CCGTGAGCGAGTCGCCGCCGAACCCGGCGACGATGCCGCCGTAGGATTGGATCAGGGCGATGATCGGGGTAAAGTAGGCCCTGAGGATGTCCACCAGCTCCTCGGCGCCGTCGCGCCCGCCGGCCGCCAGGGCCTCGCTGATGGCCGTGAAGCCGTGAATGCCGGCGAAGAGAGCCACCGCCGGCACGCGCCGCGCGCGGCCCACCAGCTCGCCGTCCGAGTCAGTCGCCAGATCATGGGCTACATGGTAGGGCAGGAACGAGCTCCACTGCGCGGGATGCTGCGTCATTCCGGTCTGCTCACTCTATCGTCAATCGCGCGCTCTGCGCGCCGTTCGTCCACGCTCGCCGCTCTTCCGCCGTTGGGATGCGCAACCCCCTCCCGCGGGGGGAGAGGGGCGCGGCGCGATGTGATGCCAGCTTCTGCCCGCGCTCGCTACGGGCGCTGTAGCGCGGGCAGGAAGACCATGGGCTCGGGCGAGGTCGCCACCCCATCCGCGGGCGGCGCCGGCAGGGTGCCGGGATCGCTCACGGGATCGGATGGGACCAGATTGATCACGCTGCCCCTGCCGCGCCGCTCGAGCCGCGAGCCGCCGCCGTCGAGCGCGGGCAGCGGCTCGGCGCTATAGTCGAGCGTGTAGGCGCCGGCCTGGTAGCCGACCACCTCGATCTGGTAGACGCCGGCCGCGGGGGTGAAGCTGGTCTGCTCGACGTCGCCGTCGCTCTCGGGCGCGAAGCTCACGCCCGGCCCAAAGACGTACAGGTCGGGGTTGCCCGCGGCGGACCGCATCCGCACAGAGGCCTGGGGCCAGCTCGCCGGCTCGACCCTGTAGATGTGGATCTCGTCGAGGCCGAGCGCGACCGGCGCGGCCGGCTCGTAGCTCACGAAGGCGACGCCCGGCTCGCGGCTGATATTGCCGGCCCTGTCGGCGGCGTAGACCCTCAGGTAGTGGACGCCGGGGGTGTCGCTGAGGGTCCAGCTGAGGCTGGCGCCAGGCGGGCGATAGCGCTGCCAGCCACTCGTCCGGACCAGGCGCCAGGCATCTTCGGGGTTGCCGCTGAAGACGTACTCGGCCACGTGGAACGAGCCAATGCCCGCGCCCCCGCGGTCGGAGGCGGTGACAGTCAGCTCGACCAGCGGGTCGCGCACAAGCCCCCCGGCCGAGGTCAGGCCCACGCTCTTGACCGCCGGCGGCGAGGCGTCACGCACAGTGGCGACCCAGGTGACGGTGTTCTGGAACAGGATGCGATACTGCTCGTTCGCGAGCTCGACGGCGCTGAGCAGGGTCGAGAAGGCCGCGACGCGGCCCTCGCCGACATTCCACGCCGCGAGGCCGGCGTGGGTGCCCTTGCCGCCGCCGTTGCTGCTGCTGTAGAAGACAGTGGCCTCTGGGCGGGGCTCCAGGCAGCTCTCGCTGCCGGTGAAGCTGGCCATGGGGAAGGTGAACGAGATCGGCAGGCTGACGCTGATCGTGGGGCTTGGCATGACCTGCGTGTAGGTAGTCTCGGCCGCGGTGTTCCAGCCACAGTTTTGCGAGGGCATGATCTCGGAGAGCTGGCCGCGCCAGCCGAACCACTCGCCGGTGACCAGGCCGCCACCGCCCGTGACGTAGTCCCTGATGGCGTTGAGGCCGTCAGGCGGCACAGGCTGCGCCCAGTTGGCGTTGTAGAGCACAACCAGCACGTCGTAGTCGGCGAGAGCGACCTGGCTGCCGTCGAAGGCGGGGGTGACGACGCCGCTCGTGACGGCGAAGCCCCGGTCGATCAGGGCCTGGATGACGGCATTGTCAGATTCCGGATCGCCGCCGCGCAGAACATAGATCCGCGCGGCGCTAGCCTGAGCCTCGGCCGCCGCCGGATACGCCCCGGCCCGCGCGCTAATTGCGGCGGTCAGAATCAGGGCGGCCAGCGCCGCGACCTGTAGTATGCGGAGCCGTACGGCCATGGTCTACTCCACAGAGGCGGCCCCAAGAGGCCACGCTGGCTCGTCCCGATGACAAGGGCATCATGCTCGGATGTGCCAAAATTAACGCGATCTTCAGGTGTTTTTGCTCGTCGCCATAGGGCGTGGCGGGCTATCCTTGCGGCGAGGGAGCGTGGGGGCTATACTTAGCCAGCATCCACGACGCGTAGGGTACTATGGCCGATCTGTTCAGCTCCCTCATCATCGGCGGCCGAGGGCTACCGAACCGCATTGCGATGGCCCCCGGCCCCTGTGGCGCCGCTCGTGCCGACGGGTTCGTGGGCGACGAGGCCATAGCCTACTACGAGCGCCGGGCCCGCGGGGGCGTCGGCCTGATCTTCACCGAGGCGCTGCGGGTCGCCCCGCCGGACGAGGTGCTCCGCGGCGCCCACCTCGGCATCTACCACGACGTCTTCGTCCCGGGGCTAAGGCGCCTGTCCGTGGCCGTCCGGGCCTATGGCGCCCGGATCGTGCTCACGCTCGACGAGCCGGCCCGCCCCGAGGCCACGCCCGCCGATCTGCGCGCCCTGGCCGAGGCGTTTGTGCTGGCGGCGTGGCGGGCCCACTGCGCGGGCGCCGACGGGATCATGCTCACCGCCGCGGACGGCGGGCTGCTCTACGACCTGATCTCGCCCCTGCGCAACCAGCGGGCCGACGCCTATGGCCGGGGCAGCGCCGGCCGCCAGCGCCTGGCCCTCGAGATCGTCGAGGAGATCCGCCGCTGGCTCGGCCCGCGCCAGATCATCGGCTTTCGCCTGCTCGCCGACGAGTTCGCCCCGGGCGGGCTGACCTTGCAGGACGCCCGGGTGCTGGCGAAGCGGCTCACGGCGGCGGGCGTGCGCCTGCTCGATGTGACGGCCCCGAACGACCCGTCCAACGTGGCCCGCTTCCCCGGCTGGTCCGTGCCCCTCGCCAACAGCATCAGGCGCGTGATCGATGTGCCGGTGATCGGCTCGGGCGATCTGGGCGACCCCCACCTGGCCGACAGCATCATCCGCGACGGCAGCGTCGATATTGTTATGCTCGACAAGGCGCTGCGCCTCGACCCCGACTGGCCCGGCAAGGCGCTTGAGGCACTGGCCGACGTGAGCGGCCACCTCGGGCAGTAGGCGTGCCCGTGGATCATCAGCGGCGCCTGGCTCCCCCGCGCCGCTAAATGCTTCCCAGCAGAGCCTGCGTCAGGGAGGGTCGCAGGGAGGCTTGCCCTCCCTGAAAAACCTCTCTCTGGTCTTTCGCGTGCCGCAAGCAGGGCTTGCGAGCATTTAGCGCCCCCTCG
>JAAXUL010001007.1 GCA_013336035.1 Chloroflexales bacterium | reverse complement strand
GCTCGCGCAGAGCATTGCCATCTGTCTCGCGATCGTCGTCGTCGGCCGGCAGGCGCAGGCGCTGGCCCACGCCGCGGTAGGCCAGGATCTGGGCGGGGATCTGGTCTACGGGCAGCACATAGTCGACAAAGCCGGTGGCGATGGCGGCCCGCGGCATCCCGTCGAATGCGGCCTCGTCGGGCTCCTGGGCCAACGTGATGCCGCCGAGCTCTTTGATGCGAGCGAGGCCGAGGGCGCCGTCGGAGCCCTGGCCAGAGAGGATGATAGCGACCGCGTCGCGGCCGAAAAGATCGGCCACCGCCCGCAGCCCCAGGTCGATCGCGCCGCGCCGGCCAGGCTGGTACTCGATCTCCCTAAGGCCCACGGCGCCGCTTGTGAGCAACATGCGCCGCTCGCGGGAGAAGAGATAGATCTGGTTCGGTCGGAGCGGCGTCCACTGATCGACCACAGTCACCGCCAGGGCCGTCCTATGGCGTAGCTGATCGGCCAGCAGGGGCAGCTGATCGGTGTAGAGCGCGGCGATGACGAGGAAAGTGGTTGTAGAATCGAGTGGCGCCTGCGCAAAAAGGCGCAGCAGTACCTCGCCGCCACCCTCGGCGGCGCCGACCACGACGACAGTCAGATTGTCCGGCGCGCTGACCTCAGCATTGTGGAAGTCAGAACCAGGAGAAGCAGACGAGCCGGCGAGATCCATTCGATGCCCTGGTCGACTAGGCGAGAGTCCAACGCGACCAGATTATCAGCGCTTTCGCGACGAGGCAAAGCACCGGCTGGAATGATGAGGCGTAGAGTCTATGCCACCGGGGCAGGGTCGGGCTCAGACTCGCGGCTGATATCACGCAGCGTGCTGAGGTCGCGGATGCGCTCGGTGAAGAGGACGCCGTGGAGATGGTCGATCTCGTGCTGGAGAGCGTTGCCGAGCAGGCCGCCAGCCTTGCGCAGGCGCCGCGCCTTGCCTGTGATATCCTGGAACTCGACAGTGACCCAGGTCTGCCGGGGGACAAGGCCATACCAGCCGGGCAGGCTCAGACAGCCCTCGTCGCGCATGATCTCCTCGCCGCTGGTCTTGACGATCTTCGGGTTGAAGAGCACATACTCCTCGGCGGGGGCGATCTCGATCACGCTACCGTCCTCCTGCTCCTCGTACTCGGAGGGGATCCCGATCACGCAGAGCTGGATGGGCTGGCCAACTTGGGGGGCAGCGAGGCCGACGCCGTTGGCGGCGTGCATAGTCTGGATCATATCGGCAACCAGCTGCTTCAGGGTACGGTCCGGCAGCTTCACTGGCCGGCAGTGCATCTTGAGGATCTTCTTATCGTCCTCATTATCAATGCGCAGTACACGTCGTAATGCCATGGTTGTTGCTCTCTAGTGCTCGCTGCAGATCATGCTTCACCCTCCCAGGTCGATTATAGCATGATCAGTCACAACACATGGGCCGGGTCAACATCGACGCCCCAGCCTTGCAGCGGGCCGAGGGCGTCGAGGAGCGCGGCGAGGATCGCGGGGGGGGTGTCGGCGGGGAGGCGCAGGATGAGGTGCCAGCGCCAGCGCCCGCGGGCCCGCTGAATGAAGGCCGGCGCTGGCCCCACCAGGCCCCAGCCCCCAAGGCGTCGGCCCACGATCTGGGCCTGGAGCCGCTCGGCCAGACGCTCGGCCTCGCGCCGGGCCGTGGCCTCGCTGGGGGCCGCGTACACAAAGCGCACCAGTCTGCTGAAGGGCGGGTAGCCCGTCTCGCGCCTATAGGCGATCTCCTGGGCGTAGAAGCCCCGGTAGTCGTGTTCCTGCGCGGCGAGCAGGGCGTAGTGCTCGGGGTTGTAGGTCTGGATGATCACCTGGGCCCCGGCGGCACGCCGCCCGGCCCGCCCGGCCACCTGGGTCAGCAGCTGGAAGGCCCGCTCGCCGCTGCGGAAGTCGGGCAGATGCAGGCCCGTATCGGCGGCCACCACACCCACCAGCGAGACGAGGGGCAGGTCGAGGCCCTTGGCGATCATCTGGGTGCCCACCAGCACGTCGACCTCGCGGCGCAGCAGAGCGTCGAGCATACGCCCGTGGGCGCCTTTGCCGCTGGCGGTGTCGCGATCCCAGCGCAGCACTCGCGCTCCGGGGAGCAGGGCGGCGACATCCTCGGCGACGCGCTGCGTGCCCACGCCAAAGCCGCGCACGCGTATGCTCATGCACTGGGGGCAGACGTAGGGCATGGGGCCGCGCGCGCCGCACGAGTGGCAGATCAGGGTAGACGAGGGAGCATTGAGCAACGCCGCCGGGCCTTCGTCTTCCTCATCGTAGTGCACCGTCATCGGGCCCGAGCAGGCGCCGCAGCCCACCACGTGGCCGCAGTCGCGGCACATCACGAAGGCGGCGGCGCCGCGTCGGTTAAGGAAGAGGATGCTCTGCTCGCCGCGGCCGAGGGTCTCGTCGAGGGCCTGCTGGAGGGGCCG
Organism: Chloroflexales bacterium; assembly: GCA_013336035.1. GTDB lineage: Bacteria > Chloroflexota > Chloroflexia > Chloroflexales > Chloroflexaceae > CAIWXH01. The sequence continues at coordinate 840 of JAAXUL010001007.1, read as the reverse complement.
GCTGAAGATCGAGCGGTTGCCGCCGGCCAGCTCGCGGCGCATGTCCACCAGGCGCACCGGCGGCAGAGGCAGGGGCACCGAGCGGGGCAGCCCATCGACCCCAACCCCGCCGCCCACCCGCTCGGGCAACACCAGCAGCCGGTAGGCGCCGCGGGCCGCCCGCTCGTACGACTCGACCGAGGGCGTGGCGCTGCCGAGGATCACGCTGCTGCCGGCGAGCTCGGCCAGGCGCAGGGCCGCGTCGCGGGCGTGGTAGCGGGGGCTGCCATCGTGCTTATAGGTCAGCTCGTGCTCTTCGTCGACGACCACCAGGCCCAGGTCGGGCAGGGGGGCAAAGACGGCCGAGCGCGAGCCGATCGCCAGGCGGGCCTCGCCGCGGCGCAGGCGGCGCCACTCGTCGTAGCGCTCGCCAAGGCTCAGGCCGCTATGGAGCACGGCCAGCCGGCCGGGGAAGCGCGCGGCGAAGCGGCGGACCAGCTGGGCGGTGAGCGCGATCTCGGGCACCAGCACCAGGGCCTGCCGCCCCAGCCGCATCGCCCGCGCGATCGCCCGCAGGTAGACCTCGGTCTTGCCGCTGCCGGTGATGCCGTGGAGCAGAAACACCTGCCCCTCGCCGCCCCCGCGCTCTAGCGTCGCTACGATCGCCTCGTAGGCCGCCCGCTGGCCCGCCGTCAGGGGCGGGGGCTGGTCGGGGAGGACGCCATCGCCGGCCAGGGGGTCGCGGCGCACCTCGCGCTGCTCGAGGGCCAGCAGGCCGCGCCGCTCGAGCTCGCGCAGCAGCGTGGCGCTGGCGCCGGTGGCCGCGTAGAGCTCGGGCAGGGGGGCGGCGTCGCCGCCCGC
>JAAXUL010000004.1 GCA_013336035.1 Chloroflexales bacterium | reverse complement strand
ACAGGTAAATGTCGGTCGCCGCCGCGAAGTAGATCAGCACCACGGACACGACGTTGTCCATGACGGCGGTAAAATAGCTGATGGCGATCAGGCGGTTTCGTTTTTTCTCGAGCAGGATTCTCACGAGCAGGTTGTAGATGATCGCGACGGGGAGCGCGGCGGGAGCGCTGAGGTCTCGGGTGAGGGCCTCGGTGAGCGGGGTGAAGCCTGAGATGTCGGCGATCAGCGCCACACCCTCGCCGCCCATCTGGGTGCGGGGGCGCAGCAGGCGCTCGACGCGGTCGCGCGGGATGTAGGCGGCCAGCGCTTCAATCAGGGTGGGCGGCATAGCACGGCAATCGGGTGGTGGGCAGCACAGGTAGTATACCGCCTGCGTCTAGCCTTCGCCCCCGAGCGCCAGATCGACGTCGCAGGACAGCCGCACCGGAAGCTGAACCGTAAAGGTCGCCCCCTGGCCCGGGCTGCTCTCGACGCTGATCGCGCCGCCGATCAGCTCACACATCCCGCGGGCCAGGGACAGCCCCAGGCCCATGCCGCCATAGCGGCGGCTGCTCGAGCTGTCGGCCTGGGTAAACTGGTCGAAGATCTGGCCGATCTGCTCGGGGGCGATCCCGATCCCTGTGTCGCGCACCTGGAGGATCAGCCGCTCGTCGTGGTCCGCGGCCTGCCCGCCAGCGGGAGGGCCGGCCGGCTCACGGCGCGCCGCCAGCACGACCTGGCCGCCATGGGTGAACTTGCAGGCGTTCGACAACAGGTGGTGCAAGATCTCCTTCAGCCTGGCCGGGTCGGTCTCGATCACCCCGAGGTCGTCGTCCCACTCGCGGACCAGGCCATTCTGCCCCTGCGCGGCCATAGGCTGCGCGTCGGCGAGGGCGCGGGCGAGCAGCGCCGCGACGCTGACTGGCTCAACGTTCAGGCGCAGCTGCCCCGACTCGATCTGGGTCAGGCTCAGCACCTGATCGACCAGGGAGAGCAGGTGCCAGCCGGCCGTGCTCACCTGCCCGATATCATCGGCCAGGTCGGCGTGCCCAGCCCCGACCAGCTCGCCCGCCACGAGGTCGCTATAGCCAATGATCGCCGACAGGGGCGTGCGCAGCTCGTGGCTCATGTTCGCGATAAAGGCGCTCTTCGCCCGGCTCCCCGCCTCGGCCTGCTCGGCGAGGCGGCGCTGCACCTCGCGCTGCTCGTGCAGCTCGCGCTCATACCGCTTGCGCTCGGTGATATCGTGCATAACGATCAACCGGCCGGCGGGCTGGTCGCGCCGGTCGCGCAGCGCCGTGATGCGCACCGACAGGATGCGCTCGCGCACCTCTAGCTCGACCGTCACCTCGTGGACAGCCCCCACCAGCGGCCACCCCTGGCCGCTCGGCGCTGGCAGACGGACGCCGGCCCCGTCGAGCCCCGCGAACGGCTGGCCGACCTGCGCCTGATCGCCAAGCAGCGCGCGCGCGGCGGGGTTGATATCGGCGACATAGTCGCGCTGATCGAGCACCAGGACCCCGTCGCCCATGCGCTCGACCACCTGGTTGCGGGCGACGGGCACGATCGCCAGGAGCTGCTTGCGGTAGATCCCCCAGGCCAGGCACAGGCCCGTCACCGTGAAGAGAAATGGCGTCAGATCCAGATTCTGTAGCGGCCCGAGGCGGAGCACATACACCAGATTGCCGGCGATAGGGATGAGGGCGCCACACATCAGCAGGATGGCCTGCGCGCGATAGAGAGCCACGCTCTGCCACGCTGTCCGCACCAGCAAGATGCAGCCGGCGAGGATCATCGCGTATGAGGTGATGGTGTGGACCCAGAACCAGGGCCCGTGGGTGACGGAGAGCATCTGGACCGCGCCGTTCGAGCTCAGGAAGGTGCTCGCCCAGATCAGGCTGTGAAGCTCGTTGGTGCCGAGCAGCAGCAGGGTCAGCGCGGGAAAGACGGCGAGGCCGAAGCGCGCGAGGGGGCTCAGCCGGCGCTCATAGCCGCTGTAGCGCACGGCGAAGAGCAGCCACAGGGGCGGGATCGCGACGATCGAGAGGTACTGCAGCTTGCCCCAGATGAGCGCATCGGACAGCTGCGCGCTGGTCAACTCGAGCGCGTAGGCGCACAGCCACCAGCTGATCGCCCCCATCATCGCGGCGAAGCTGTACGAGCCCCTGGTCCGATGGTAGAGCGCCCACGCCGCGATACCGGCGGCGAGCATAGCAGAGCAAATGAGCGGCAGCGTGTAGAGGGCTGCCGAAAGCCTGGTCGCCATGAATGGCCTCAGCGATTCTGAAAGACACCCGGTGGGAGACTCGACTGCGGCCTGACGGCGTCGGTCTCGCTCTGCAGCATAAGTGGGAGCGTGCAATAGAATGTGGTGCCCACCCCGGGCTGGCTCTCGAACCAGATCTGCCCGCCGTGGGCCTCGACAAGCAGGCGGGTGATATGCAGGCCCAGCCCGGTGCCGCGCTCGCCGCGCGCCGCCGGGTCGTTCACGCGGAAGAAGCGCTCGAAGAGCCTGGGCTGATCCTCGGCACTGATACCGATGCCGGTGTCACGCACGGCAATCTCGACCATCGCCGCATCGCGCTGGCACACGTCAAGCTGGATGCTCCCCCCCGGCAGTGTGTACTTGCTCGCGTTGCTGAGCAGGTTGGTCAACAGCTGCACCACCCGCACCCCATCGGCCCAGAGCGGCGGCAGCCCTGGCGGCAGCATAACCATCAGCCGCTGCCCTTTCGCCGCGATGTTGCTCTGCACCGCAAGGATAGATGTCTCGACTATGGTATGCAGGGTGACCGCCCCCGGCAAGAGCTGCAGATGGCCCGCCTCGATGCGCGAGAGATCGCTCAGGTCGTGCAGCAGCTCGCCCATCAGCCGGGAGAGGGCGCTGATCGCCTGCAGACCTTCGAGCTGCGGCCCGTCCAGCGTGCCCCCTATGCTCTTGAGCAACAGGTCGGCGTAGCCCCTGATCGCCGTAATCGGGTTGTTCAGCTCATGAGAGATCAGCGAGACATACTCGCTCTTGGCGCGCTGCGCCGCCTCGAGGGCCAGCGCCGCGGCGAGCTCGCTGTCATGCACACGCTTGCGGGCCAGGCACGAGTCGACGCGGGCCTTGAGCAGCGTCTGGTTGACGGGCTTGAAGAGATAGTCGGCGGCGCCAAGCGAGACACAGCGGACGACGCTCTCGACATCATTGATCGCCGAGACCACCACGACGGGAAGCCGGTGCCAGTCAGGCCGCTCGCGGAGCGCGGCCAGCACCTCGTAGCCGTCCATCACCGGCATCATCACATCGAGCAAGACCAGGTCAAAGGCCTGGGCCTGGATCAGCGCGAGAGCGGCGTCGCCGTCGTCCGCCGTGGTCACGGCATGGCCCTGAGCCTCGAGCATGCGCTTCAGGACGAGGCGATTCGCGACCGCGTCATCGACGACCAGGATGTGCGACTGGGTAGCAGTCACGGCGACTCACCTTACCTTGCTCAGGAACTCCCCACTTACCACTATAGCCGAAGCCAGGCACCACGCGCCCCGGTGAGGTGACCGTTTTCGCGCCGGCGATCCCGCGCGTGATCCTGGCCACATGGCCGTAGTCGGCCCGGCTTTGCGCCATGCGCCGTTTGGCGGTACAATCACCTGCGCCCAGCCTACAATAGCCAGCCGCCAGCAGCAGCCCGCCAGAACCGGGGCGGCACCGGCCCGAACGAGGGGAACCTATGCGCGTCGTTGCGATGATCTTGGCCGGCGGCGAAGGCAGCCGACTCAGCGTGCTCTCTGAGAAGCGCGCCAAGCCCTCGGTGCCTTTTGCCGGAAAGTACCGCATTATCGACTTCCCTCTCTCGAACTGCGTCAACTCAGGTATCTTTGATGTCGCCGTCCTGACCCAATACCGCCCCCACTCGCTCAACGACCATATCGGCATCGGCAAGCCCTGGGATCTCGACCGTGCCCGCGGCGGGATCCGCCTGCTGCAGCCTTACCAGGGCCGCAATGACCAGAGCTGGTACAAGGGCACCTCGGACGCGATCTACCAGAACCTCAGCTTCATCACCGAGCGCCGCGCCGACCTGGTGCTGATCCTCTCGGGCGACCACATCTATAAGATGGACTACACCACCATCATCGACACCCACCGGCGCAACCAGGCCGACCTGACCGTGGGCGTGATGGAGGTACCCCTGGAGGAGACCGACCGCTTCGGGATCATGACCGTCGATGAGAGCGACCGTATCGTCGAGTTCACCGAGAAGCCCAAGGCCCGCGATAAGGGCACGCTGGCCTCGATGGGCATCTACGTCTTCCAGGCCGACGCCCTGGTCCGCCGCCTCTCCGAGGGCAACGACGACCGCCCCCGCATCGACTTCGGCAAGAACGTGATCCCGGCCATGGTGGCCGAGGATCGGGTCTTCGCCCATCGCTTCAGCGGCTACTGGGTCGACGTCGGCACGATCCAGTCCTACTGGGAGACGAGCATGCAGCTGCTCGACCCTAGCTTCGACTTCGACCTCTACGACCTCGAATGGCTGATCCGCACGCGCAGCGAGGAGCGCCCGGCGGCCAAGGTTGGCCCCCAGGCCGGCGTGAGCCGCTCAATCATCTGCAATGGCTGCACGATCCGCGGCACCGTCGAGCGCTCGGTCCTTTCGCCCGGCGTCTATGTCTCGCCGGGGGCCGTCGTGCGCGACAGCGTGGTGATGAACGACACCTGGATCGGCCCCGGGGCCATCCTCGATCGGGTGATCGTCGACAAGCAGGTGGTGGTCGGGGCCGGGGCCCACCTTGGGGTCGGCGACGACCTGAGCGTGCCCAACAAGGCCCAGCCCGACAAGCTCACCACCGGCGTGAGCGTGGTCGGCAAGGCCGCGCACATCCCCCCCGGGATCAGCGTGGGCCGCAATGTGGTGATCAACGCCGACCGCGACGAGGGTGATTTCCCCACTGGGGACGTGCCATCCGGTGAGACGATCTAAGGTGGTGTGACTATGCTGCGAACCCTGGCCCTGATCCTCGCTGGAGGCGACTCCCCCGCGCTGTCGGTCCTTACGGCTGAGCGCACCGAGGCCGCCGTGCCCTTCGCCGGGAAGTACCGCATCATCGACTTTACCCTCTCGAACTGTGTCAACACTGGCATCTACAATGTGGGCGTGCTGACCCAATACCGGCCGCGCTCGCTCAACGCCCACCTGGGCGTCGGGCGCCCGTGGGATCTCGACCGGGCCCAGGGCGGCCTGCGCATCCTGCACCCCTCGCCCACCCCCGAGGGCGGCGGCTGGCAGCGCGGCACCGCCGACGCGGTGCGCTACAACCTCGACCTGATCGAGGACCAGCCGTTCGACGCGGTGCTGATGCTGGCCGGCGACCACGTCTATAAGATGAACTACACGCCCCTGCTCGAGTTCCACGAGGAGCGGCAGGCCGACGTGACCATGGCCGTGCGCAGCGTGAGCCCGCACGACGCCCGGCGCTTCGGCATTGTGGCCCTCGGCAGCGACGGCCGGGTCGACCGCTTCGACGAGAAGCCGCGCCGGGCCCTCTCGAACCTGGCCTCGATGGGCATCTATGTCTTCCGCAAAGAGTTCCTGATCAATCTGCTGCGCGGCAGCACCGAGCAGGACTTCGGCCGCCATATCCTGCCCAGGATCGTCAGCCGCTGCAACGCCTACGCCTATAACTTCCAGGGCTACTGGGCCGATGTCGGCACCGTGCAGGCCTACTACGAGGCCAACGTGGCCCTCCTGGCCGAGTCGCCCGCCCTCGACCTCTACGACCCCGAGTGGGTCATCCACACAACCAGCGCCGACCGCCCCGGCGTCGAGATCGGCGAGTCTGCGCGAGTCGAGAACAGCCTGCTCAGCGATGGCTGCCGGGTCTTCGGCACCGTGGCCCGCTCGGTCCTCTCGCCGGGCGTCTACGTGTCGCCCGGGGCCGTCGTGCGCGACTCGGTGATCATGGGCGATGCCTGGATCGGCCCCGATGCCGTGGTCGACCGCTGCATCGTCGACGAGCTAGCCCATATCGCCGCCGGCGCCCTCGTCGGCGACGGCGAGGCCACCACGCCCAACCAGGAGGCGCCCGAGCGCCTGAACACCGGCCTGACCCTGGTGGGCACCCACGTCCATATCCCCGAGGGCGTGATCATTGGGCGTAACGTCGCTATCAAGCCCCGCACCACCGCCGGCGCGTTCGCGAAGGGCCGCCCCGTCCCCAGCGGATCAACCGTGTAGCAAGGATGAGGGATGAGGGCAGAAGCCTGCCACCGACAGGCCTCTGCCGCTCATCCCGCACCGACTCGATGACAATCCCTGACGTCCTGGTCGACCCAACCCTCAAGAGCCGCCTCGCCAATGGACACCCCTGGATCTATCGCAACCATGTGCGCGAGGGCGGGCGCCTGCGCTCGGGCCAGTGGGTGCGCGTACGCTGCGGCGGCTTCACGGCCTACGGCCTCTGGGATGCCCAGAGCGCTATCGCCGTGCGCATCTTTAGCCGCGCGGCCGTGCCCGACGCCGATTGGGTGGGCGAGCGGGTCTGGGAAGCGTGGGAGGGCCGGGCGTCGATTAGGGATAGCGCGGCGCCCACCAGCGCCTACCGCTGGATCTACGGCGAGGGCGATGGCCTGCCCGGGCTGGTGGTCGATCGCTACGGCGACTATGCCGTGGCCCAGACCTACGCCGAGAGCCTGCAGGCCCTGATCCCCCTGGTCGTGCCGGCGCTGCGAGCCTGCGACCCCGAGCTGCGCGGCGTGGCCCTGCGCGACAGCCCGGCCGACGATGACCCTGCCGCCGGCGAGGATCGGGCCGCCGCCAGCGAGGCCGGGCCGACCCGCCTGCGCACCCTCTGGGGCGAGGCGCCCCCGCCCGACCTGGTCGTGCAAGAGCACGGGCTCTATGTCTACGCTGACCTGTACCGAGGCCAGAAGACGGGCCTGTTCCTCGACCATCGTGAGAACCGGCGAGCCGTCGAGGGGCTGGCGGCCGGGCGCACCGTGCTGAACTGCTTCGCCTACACCGGGGCCTTCTCGCTGTACGCCCTGCGCGGCGGCGCCGCCGAGGTGGTGAGCGCCGATATCGGCAAGGGTCTCGCCGAGGCCACCGCCGCCAACATCAGCCTGAACCGGCTTGATGGGGGCCGCCACAGCTTCGTGACCGAGGACTGCTTCGGGCTCCTCGACGCCTGCGCCAAGGGGCCGCGCCGCTTCCAGATGGTGATCCTTGACCCGCCGAGCTTCGCCCGCCAGAAGAGCAACATGCACGCGGCCGTGCGGGCCTACACCCGCATCAATGCCCTGGCCCTGCGCTGCCTCGAGCCGGGCGGCCTGCTCGTCTCGGCGAGCTGCACCAGCCAGGTCGGGCTCGAGCAGTTCCGCGCCCTCCTGGCCGAGGCGGCCGCCCAGAGCCAGGTGCGCATGCAGATCATCGCCGAGGCCGGCCAGCCCGCCGACCACCCGGTGCCAGCCGGCTTCCCCGAGGGCCGCTACCTGAAGTTTGTGGTGGCAAGGGCTCTGCCGCTGCCCTAGAGCGCCGGTAGAGGCCCGCCCAGCAGGCGTACAGGCCGACGATGGGCTATGTCCGGCTTGTGGCAGTGACACGCCGGTGCTATAATCCACAGCTATGCATGTCCTCCAGATCGCCTGGGAGTATCCTCCCCATATTGTCGGGGGCCTTGGCCGACATGTCGCCGAACTGCTGCCCGCCCTGGCCGGCGAGTCCGTACAGGTGACAGTGGTCGCCCCGCGCCTCCGCGATGGCGCCCTCGAGGAGGTCTGCGAGGGCGTCACGGTGCGCCGGGTGGATGTGCCTGACTCGCCGTGGAGCGACTACCCGAGCTTTGTCGCCCAGACCACCCAGGCCCTCCTGGAGGCCGCGATCGAGCTGCAGACACGGGTGGGCCGCTTCGACCTGATCCACGCCCACGACTGGCTCGCCACCGAGATCGCCGTCGCGCTCAAGCACCGCTGGCGCGTGCCCCTGATCGCCACCATCCACGCCACCGAGCGCGGCCGCGGGCGGGGCGGCCTGCACAACCACGCGGCCCAGCGCATCAACGACCTCGAGTGGCGCCTCACCTACGAGGCATGGCGGGTGATCGTCTGCTCGCACTTCATGGCGCGCCAGATCGGCGAGTATTTCCAGACGCCCCTCGACAAGGTCGACGTGGTACCCAACGGCGTGCATATCTGCGGCACGCCCTTCCAAGACGCCGACCACTGGCTCAGCTTCCGCCGGCGCTACGTCGCCGACGACGAGCGTATGGTCTTCCACGTCGGCCGCATCGTCTACGAGAAAGGCCTCAACGTTCTGCTCGAGGCCTGGCCCACGGTCGTCAACAAGGTGCGCGCACGCCTCGTGATCGCCGGCATGGGCGAGTACCTCGACGCCCTCAAGGCCCAGGCCGCCGACCTCGGCATCACCGGCTCGGTGCGCTTCGCCGGCTTTATCACCAACGAGGACCGCGACCGGCTCTACCACGCCGCCGACCTGGCGATCTTCCCCTCGCTCTACGAGCCGTTCGGCATCGTCGCCCTCGAGGCCCTGGCCAACGCCTGCCCTCTGGTGGTCAGCGACGCCGGCGGCCTGGCCGAGGTGGTCCAGAACGGCGTGACCGGCCTGGTGGTGCCCGCCGACAACCCCGGCGCCATGGCCGACGCCGTCACCGCGGCCCTCAACCGCCCCGATATGGCCCGCGCGCGCGCCGCCGCGGCCCTGCGCGAGATCCGCGACTATTACACCTGGCCGCGCATCGCCTGCGCCACCGCCGCCGTCTACGAGCGGGTAATGAGCGAGTGGCAAAATGGCGATTGGGGAAAGGAGTTCCTCGTGTCGTAAGAGAGGGCCCCATGAGTACCGCCGATCTGCTCGCCCAGGGCATCGCAGCCGCCCGCGCCGGCCGCAAGGATGAGGCCCAGGCCACGCTCCTCAAGGTACTGGAGACCGACGACCGCAGCGAGCTGGCATGGCTCTGGCTCTCCGGGGTGATGGGGTCGCCCGACGAGCGGCGCATCTGCCTGGAGAATGTGCTCGAGATCAACCCGGCCAACACGCACGCCCGCCGCGGCATCGAGCTGCTGGCCCAAAGCCACCCCCCAGCCCCGCGAGCGGACTGCCCACGGCCCGCCCCAGGCCCGCCCGAGCCCGCCCCCCAGCCCACACCCGCCCCCCAGCCCGCCACGACCCTCCGGCTGCCCGACGCCAACGGCAACCCGCCCCCAGCCGCCGCCACATCTGTCACCGCGCCCGCAGGCCCGGTAACGGGCGACACGGTCGAGCTGCCCCCAGAGGCTTTGCAGACCCCGGCGAAGCAGCCCTGGTGGCGGCGCTAGAAGCCCAAAGCCGCCCAGCCGCCACCCGCGGCCCCGCCAAGCACAGCCCCGGCGCCCATCGCGGCCGCCGCGCCGCCAGCCGGCTCGATCGCGCTGCCCGCAGTCGCCACAGAGGCCGGCAACGCCGAAGAGCCCTGCCCCTACTGCGGCGCCACCACCCTGGTCGCCCACCGCAGCTGCCCGGCCTGCCGCAAGAGCCTGATGGTGCGCACCCAGCCCCGCGAGAAACGCTCGGTCGCCCTAATCATCCTGGTGATAATCTATGCGCTCAACAGCGCAGGCGCCCTCGCGGGCGGCGTGATGACCATCATCTCCCTTGTGAGCTTCGCCATGATGATCACGGACGCGGGCATGGACTTCCCGATCGTGCCACTGATCGTCTCCATCGTCGCTGTGCTCGTCATCGTCGGCATCTCGATCACCATGACCCTGAGCCTCTATCGGCGCAAGCGCGGGGCCTATATCTTCCACTGCGTCAACGTCGGGTTCGCCATCCTCAGCGCCATCGCGCTGATCGCCCTCAGCACCCTGGCCGGCGCAGCCTTCACCAGCTTTCTCAACGAGCTAGACCCAGAGAGCACGCGCGACGCCGCGGGCGCCGTGAGCGCTATCGCGAGCTCACTTGGGCTGGTGATCCTCTGCGACGGGTCGGTGCTCCTTGGCTTACTGGCCCTCACCGTGCTCAGCTACGACGACTTCTTCGGGCGCATGGTGCGGATGAGCACGGCGGGCCTGACCAGCGAGGGCGACACGTACAACGCCGGCATCTCGTATCGCAACCGCGGCATGTGGTACATGGCCGCCCACGAGTGGGAGCTGGCGGCCAAGAGCGCCCCCCGCGATGTGACCGTGTGGCGCGCCCTCGGGCTGGCCTACGCCCAGCTGAAGCGCTACGACCAGGCCCGCGACGCCCTCAGCGTGGCCCTGGCTATGGCCCCCAGCGACCCCCAGCTGACCGAAGATCTTGTGCTCGTCGAGCGCCTGACGGCGAAGCGGTAGCCCCCGGCCCGCTAGCCGCACGAAGCCGCCCCGCTGGGATAACGCCCCAGCGGGGCGGCCTCAATTGTGGTACTATGTGCCGCATTGCTCGCAGTATCAAGTATCGGCACTCATAGATTCTATGCCAGGCAACAGCTTCGGACAGGCCTTCCGCCTCACCACATGGGGCGAGTCGCACGGGCCAGGCGTGGGCTGCACCGTGGACGGGTGCCCCGCCGGGCTGCCCCTCGCCGTCGCGGACATCCAGCGCGAGCTAGACCGGCGCCGCGTCGGCCAGAGCAAGGTCAGCTCGCCGCGCGACGAACCCGACCAGGTGCAGATCCTCTCGGGGGTCTTCGAGGGCCGCACCACCGGCACGCCGATCAGCATGCTCGTCCTCAACACCGACGCCAAGCCCGGCCACTACGAGGCGATCAAAGACCTGTACCGCCCCGGCCACGCCGACTACACCTGGGACGCCAAGTATGGCTTCCGCGACTGGCGCGGGGGCGGGCGCTCGTCGGCCCGCGAGACGATCGGGCGCGTCGCTGGCGGCGCCGTGGCCAGGCTGCTTCTCGCCCACGCCGGGGTGCGCATCGTGGCCTACACCCTCCAGCTCGAGGAGCTGCGGGCCCGCGTGATCGACGAGGGCGAGATCGAGCGTAATATCATGCGCTGCCCCGACCCCGAGGTGGCCGCCCAGATGGTCGAGCGCGTCGACCAGGCCCGCCGATCCCTCGACTCGCTCGGCGGGATCGTCGAGGTGCGCGCCCGCGGCGTGCCCCCAGGCCTGGGCGAGCCGGTCTTCGACAAGCTCCAGGCCGACATCGGCAAGGCCATGTTCTCGATCCCGGCGATCAAGGGCGTCGAGATGGGCGAGGGCTTCGGCGTTGTGGGCCTGCGCGGCTCCGAGAACAACGACCCCTTCGTGCGCCACGAGGACGGCAGCATCGGCACGGCCTCGAACCACCACGGCGGCATCCTCGGCGGGATCTCCACCGGCGAGGAGATCGTCGTACGCCTGGCGGCCAAGCCCCCCGCCTCCATCGCCCAGCCCCAGCAGACGATAGACAGCGCGGGCAACCCTGCCACGATCGAGGTCCACGGCCGCCACGACCCCACTGTGCTGCCCCGCCTCGTGCCCATCGCCGAGGCTATGCTCGCCCTGGTGCTGGCCGACCATCTGCTGCGGCAGCGCCTGGCGCGCCTGCAGGGCTGATGCCAACCTCACGGGCCCAGATCTCACTGCTGCTGGCGGCCCTGGCCGGCCTCTGCTGGTCCGCGGCCCTGGCTCTGCTGCTGTTTGGCGGGCTGTCGACAGACGACGCCCCGCTCTCGCTCCAGCGGCTGCTCTTCTACGGGCTGGCCATAGCGGCGCCCGCCCTCACCTTCGCGCCCGTCGAGCAGGCCCTGGGCCTAGGCGGGCTGACCGCCGAGGGCACCGTGGGCACAGCCCTGCTGCTCTACTGCCTGGCCTTCGTCCCCGCACCCAGCGACTGGCTGCTGGCCCTGCCCGACCTGCCGGCCTACGGGCTGCTGATCATCGCCCTGTTCCTCTGCGGCGCCGCCGTGACCCGCCCCTTCATCCACGTTGCCACGGCGCGGCTCTTCCAGGCCCGCGCCCGCGCCCACGACGGCCGCCGCGTACGCCGCCAGTCGTATGAGCTGGGCCTCCTGCTCGACACCCTCGCCACCCTCGCCGGCCTGCGCGTGCTCACCTGGGTCAGCCTGCTGCTGCTCGCCGTGGCCCTCGTCATCGCCGAGCTGCTCTTCCTCTCGCGGGTGCAGGCCGAGACGTCGTGACGGGAAGTATCCGCAGCTGACGCGGATGATCTTAAGGAGCCCCTATGATCCGTATGAGCATTATCGGCCTGGGCCTGATCGGCGCCTCCCTGGGCATGGCCCTGCGCTCGGCCGACCCCAAAGAGTCGCCCCTTGGCCAGATCGAGGTAGTCGGCTGGGACCGCGACCCGCGCGCCGTGAAGGAGGCCCGCGGCCGCCTGGCGATCGATAGGGAGGCCCGCACCCTGGCCGAGGCCGTGCGCGACGCCCAGCTGGTCGTGGTCGCCACGCCCGTGCAGGCCGTGCGCGAGATCTTCGACCAGCTGGCGCCCCTCCTGCCTGCCGGCGCCATCGTCACCGATGTGGCCAGCACCAAGGCCGAGGTGGCCCGCTGGGCCGCCGCCCTGCCAGCGGGGGTGGTCTATGTGGGCGGCCACCCGATGGCGGGTAAAGAGCAGGCCGGCGCCGGCGCCGCGGACCCCGAGCTCTTCAAGGGCGCGATCTACTGCCTCACCGTCGCGAGCGGCGCCCCACAGGCCGCCGTTGACGCCGTCGAGGCCATGGTGCGCACGGCCGGTGCCAAGCCCTACTACATTGACCCCGACGAGCACGACGCCTACGTGGCCGGCATCTCGCACCTGCCCATGCTGCTCTCAGTCAGCCTGGTCGAGATCACCAGCCGCAGCCCAGCATGGAAGGAGATGGCCCCCCTGGCCGCCACCGGATTCCGCGATGTCTCGCGCCTCGCCTCGGGCGACCCCGCCATGCAGCGCGATATCCTGCTCACCAATAAGGCCGGCCTCAGCCGCTGGATCAACGAGATGGTCGGCTTCCTGCTCGAGACGCGCGACCAGATCGAGCAGGGCGACGCGGCTGCGATCGAGGATCTGCTGCGGCGGGCCAAGCAGCAGCGCGACGCCTGGCTCGAGACGAGGCCGAACCTGCGCCCCGGCGAGGCCGAGTTCGAGCAGCGCCCCGAGGCCGAGCGCACGAACCTGCTCACGTTTAAGCTGCCGAACCGCCGCAAGTAGGCCGGATCGGCGTACACCGATAGCGTCAGAACGCCCGGGGAGAAGCCCCGGCTTCTTGACATGCTGCAAAACATCGTGCTACACTTCACGAAATCATCAGCGACGATCGCCTTGGAGGCACGTGTGGACCGACTTGACATACCCCCCGATGTCGTGATCCGCCGGCTGCCCCTGTATGCCCGCAGCCTGCGCTATCTACTCGACGAAGGCATCCACTCGGTTTCGTCGCAGGAGCTTGGCGAGCGGATCAATGTCACCGCCGCTCAGATCCGCAAGGATCTCTCATACTTCGGCGAGTTCGGCAAGCAGGGCATCGGCTACGATGTCGAGAAGCTGCTCAATCATATCGAGCGCATCCTTGGCCTCACCCACCGCTGGCCGGTGGTCCTGGTCGGGGTGGGCTACCTGGGACAGGCCATCGCCCGCTACGACGGCTTTAACAACCAGGGGCTACAGATTGTGGGCCTCTTCGACAACGACCCGGCGAAGATCGGGCAGGCCGTCGGCAGCCACCCTATCCTCGACTACTCGCGCCTCCAGGAGGTTGTGCGCGAGCACCAGGTGCGCCTGGCGATCATCGCCGTGCCGGCCACCCACGCCCAGTCCGTCGCCGACATGCTGATCGAGGCCGGCGTCCGCGCCATCCTCAACTACGCCCCGATCATCCTCCAGACCCCCGACGACGTCTGGGTCCGCTATATCGACCCCGTCGCCGTGCTCCACAGCATGACCTACTACCTGGCCCGCGAGAGCGGCGAGATCAGCTAAATGCTCGCAAGCTCTCCTCGCGGCGCGCGAAAGGCCGGAAAGGGGGTTGCTTAGGAAGGGGCCAGCCCTCCCTGAGCAACCCTGACGCCGCCCCTGTGACCCGGGAAGAGGTCTCGGCGTCAGATGTGGTAGACACCCCGCCTCTATGCTATAGTGTCGGCACCAGCCAGGACCCGGCCCGCTTTTCACCCTGTCCAGCCCGGGAATACGATGAAGCGCTTCATGACCCCCAGGCGCCAGCATGTCCCGCTGCTGCTGCTGGCCTTCGTCTACCTGCTGGCCACGGCGCCGCTCGTCTGGCCACAGAATGTCCGCCCACTCCGCTTCGCGCCGGGTCTGGCCCGCCCCACAGCCCCCCTGCCGCTCGCCGGCGCCGTCACACCCCAGCAGGCCCTCGCGGCGCTCCAGGCCCGCACGCCGGCCCAGATCGCCGCCGCCTTCGACCCGCTCACGGGCGTGGCCGAGTTCGTGAGCGCGCGCCACGGCGCCGACCGCCTGCCCTACACGCCCACGGCCGCCGAGGCCGGCAAGCCCGAGGCGATCGCCCGCGGCTTCCTCGACCAGAACCGGGCCCTCTTCGGCCTGCGCAGCGCCGCCGACGAGCTGCGCCTGCTGCGCCACGAGCCCGACCCGCAGCTCGGCTTCAGCCACATCAGGCTCGACCAGGTCTATAAGGATCTGCCCGTCTTTGGCCGCCAGCTGGTCGTTCACCTCGACCCGCAGCAGCAGATCGTAGCGGTCAGCGGCCAGCTGCAGCCCGACGTCGAGGTGCCCACCACGCCGGCGATCAGCGCCGAGCAGGCCATGGCGACGGCCCTGGCCGACCTCAAGCTCCAGCAGCTGCTGCCCTTCGAGCTGGCGAAGATCGCGATCTACCCCGAGCCCGCCGACACGCACCTGGCCATCTACGCGGACTACAGCGGCAACGCCGCCCTGGTCTGGCAGGTGACGATCCTCACCGCCGCGCCCCTGGGCCAGTGGACCTACTTCGTCAACGCGAGCCGCCCGGTGGTGGTGCACGCGATCGACGGGGTGATGCCGATCAAGCGCCGGCGAACCTTCACGGCCCAGAACACGACCCGCATCCCCGGCCGCCTGCTCGTCGACGAGGGCGAGCGCGCGCGCGACCCGGTGGCCCAGGCCGCCCACGACGGCGCCGGGCAGGTCTATGACTACTACTTCAACAACTTCAAGCGCAACTCGATCGACGGCCAGGGCATGGCCCTGGTCTCGACCGTCAACTACGGCAGCGACCCCCAGGATGCCGAGAACGCCGCGTGGGTCGGCGAGTACGGCCAGATGATCTATGGCGACGGCGGGCAGATCTTCAAGCCCCTGCCCTATGCCCTCGACGTGATCGGCCACGAGTTCACCCACGGCGTGATCGAGAGCTCGGCCAACCTGCTCTACGAGGTGCAGCCCGGCGCGCTCAACGAGTCGTACGCCGATGTCTTCGGCGCCATGATCGACCGCGAGAACTGGACGCTCGGCGAGGATGTGATTAAGTCGCCGCCCTTCCCCGTACCCTATCTGCGCAGCCTCGAGGACCCTAACGCCAACGGGTTCTACGACGCCAGCGACCCGCTGGCGGGCATCGGGCAGCCCGCCACCATGGACCAGTACGCCAACCTGCCGAACTCGCGCCGGGCCGACAACGGCGGCGTGCATATCAACAGCGGCATCCCCAACCACGCCCACTACCTGATGGCCCAGGCGATCGGGCGCGAGAAGACCGAGCAGGTCGCCTACCGCGCCCTGACCCAGTACCTCTCGCCCAGCTCCGACTTCGTCGACGCGGCCAACGCGAGCGTGCGCGCCGCCCAGGATCTCTTCGGCCAGGGCCCCGACGCCGAGGCGGTGCAGCAGGCCTTCGCCCAGGTGGGCATCACCACAGCCGGCGCGACCCCGGGCGGCCCCGTGGTCACCCCGGGCGACGTGCCCTCGGGCGGGCCGGCCCCCCAGCAGCCCCAGGCGCCCCTGCCCGCCGGCTGCACCGATATCATCGTCTCGGGCGGCTTCGAGCAGGACACCGGCTGGACCGAGGTGGTCCGCGGCGACACCCGTATCATCGACACCCAGCTGCCGCGCAGCGGCCGCCGCAGCGCCTGGCTCGGCGGCACCGACCAGGAGACGCTACAGTATATCTACCAGGATGTGAGCATCCCGGCCAACGCCACCCGGGTCGAGCTGCGCTACGCGCGCTTCGTCCACTTCGAGACCACCGGGCTGCTCGGCGCCTTCTCGTCCGAGGCGCTCTTCAGCACGATCATTGCCAACGCCAGCGGTGACCCCCTGGCTACCCTCGAGGAGCTCCAGTCCTCGACCGGCGACGACCAGTGGCGCGACGCCGACTTCGACCTCTCGCGCTATGGCGGCAGGAGCGTGCGCCTGATCTTCGCGGCCGAGAACCCGCGCGGCAACGTGTCGAGCATGTTCGTGGACGATGTGGCCCTGGTGGCCTGCACCACGGGCGCAGGGCCCGCCGCGCCGAGCACCTCGTCGGACGACCTGGTCTACCTGCAGGGCCAGATCGTCGACGCCAGCACCCGCCGCGGCATCGAGGGCGTACAGTTCTTCGTGCTGCGGCCGGACCTCACGGCCAGCCAGGCCGCCAGCGACGACAATATCACCTCCGACGAGATCCTGACCTTCGGCGTGACTGACCGCCAGGGCCTCTTCCAGACCGAGGCCGCCGTGCCAAGGGGCCAGCGCTACAGCGTGATCGTCTTCGGCTCTGGCTACCGGCCGATCATCGCCGATAACGAGGTGGACGTCCCCAACGACGCCACCAACCCCTACCGCGTCGACGCCGAGCTGAGGAGAGGCCGGTAGCCGATATGAGCAACGATCGCGACATCAAGTGCTGCGTCTGCCACCAGCCGCTGAGCGCGCCCTACAAGACCCTCGGGGGGCGGGCCTACTGCGACCGGCACTACGCCATGGTCAACAAGCCCCACACGGGCTTCTGGCGGGCCACGGTCATCCAGATCATCGGCATGGCCGCCCTCAGCGCCCTGGTGGCCTTTCTGGCCGACACGGTGCTCGGGCCACTCACGGGGACGGGGCTGCTCGTGGCCGGGGTGCTGCTCGCGCTCATCCCCTCGGCGCTCTGGCTGAGCTTCTTCTACCAGCAGGACCGGCTGGAGCCCGAGCCCAAACACCAGATCGCCGCCGTCTTCATCCTGGCGGCCCTGCTCGCCGACGTCTTCCTGCGGCGCATAACGAGCGAGTGGTTCCGGGTCAGCGAGTGGGCGAGCGCCGACACCCTGACCTCGCTCCTCGCCTCGATCCTGATCATCGCCGCCACCTCGCAGCTGATCATCTACCTCGCCGTCAGGCTGATCGTCTACGACACCGATGAGTTCGACGAGCGCATGGACGGCATCATCTACGGCACGGTGGCCGGCCTCGGCGTGGCGACGGTCAGCAACCTGTACTTCGTGCTCGCCAACGACGGCGTCGCCCTCGGCCCCGGCGTCGTGCAGACGGTGACCACAGCCCTGGCCGAGGCCTCGTTCGGCGGCCTGCTGGGCTGGTTCATGGCCGAGGCCAAGTTCGAGCACAAGCCGGCCTGGTGGGTGCCCGCGGGCTTCGGCCTCGCCACCCTGGCCAACGGGCTCTTCAGCTGGCTGATCGGCGAGGTCGGCGCCGCCGGCCTGCGGGTTGACCCGTGGCGCTCGCTGGCCCTCGGCATCGCCGTGGCCCTCGGCGCCTTCCTCCTCCTGGCCCTGCTGATGCGACGCACCACCGAGGTGACCCTCAGGCGCTTCCCGTAGCCCGGCCACTCTGCGGAGCATACAATGACCCAGGCCACTAACGACGAGCCGATCTACGATCCGCGGCTGCGCCCCAAGGACATCGGCGTGGCCGTGATCGCCGTCCTCTGCCTGCTGGGCGGCTGGCTGCTGATGCAGGCCACCACCACGCGGACGCGCAGCTTCCAGAGCGACGCGGCGCCGATCACCTTCGCCTACCCGGCGGGCTGGAACGCCATCGAGACGCCAGAGAACGTGCTGCTGCGGGTGGCTGACCCCGGCACCGTCTCGGCCTTCAAGACCACGCTGACCGTCGAGAGCCGGCTGCTCGACCCGGCTAGCCCGCCGACGCTCCAGACCCTGCTCGACCGGCGCGTCGAAGAGCGCCAGGCCCTGCCGAGCTACCATTTTCTCGCCGAGGCCGAGACCGAGGTGGACGGGGCCAGGGCCATGGTCTCGGAGTACGCCTACGTGGTCCAGCCGATCGACGAGCCGCGGCGGGCCGCGCTGCCCGTGGTGGTCCACGCCCGCGAGTACATCATCGTCGCGGCCGACCAGACCTACTACGTGACCCTGGCGGCGCCCGAGGGCGAGTACGCCCCGGCCCGCGCGCAGCTCGACCGCATGATCGCAAGCCTGAAGGTGCAATGATGAGCGACACCGAGGAGCCCGAGCAGCGGCCCGCCCTCCCGCCCGAGGGCGTCTCGCTTGGCAGGCTTTCGGCCGGCGGCTTCGACAGCTCGCTGAAGGCCGGCGCGGACGCGGCGCCAGAGGGCGAATGGCGCGAGGACGCGGGCGAGGCGCCGCCTGTCGCCGAGATCCCCGCCGACGAAGATAGGCTGGGGCTGCCGCGCGGTGGGCTGGCGGCCTTCCGCAAGAGCGGCGGGATGCGCTTCAGCTCGCGGGGGTTCGTCGTGTTCCGCAGCGGCTGGGTGGTGCCCCTGACCGGCACCTCGGGCCGTCCCCGCCGCATAACCGACGAGGCCATCGAGGCCCTCGAGGCGCTGATCCTGCGCGGCGGCCTGAGCCGCACCCGCCGCCGCAAGGCGAAGGGCTCGCCCGACGGCTACAGCTACGAGATCACGGCCCGCTACGGCGGTCGCACCCGCCACGCCGAGGCCGCAGACGGCGCAATCCCCGAGGAGCTAGGCCGGCTGATCGAGGTGCTGCAGCGGCTGATGCCGGGGGGGTAGCTCCGGCTGACAGCGGCGCCATGGGAAAGGCCCCGCCCCCGATGGGGGGCAGGGCCTCGCCGTGTCCGTCGGGCCCAGGAGGGGCTAGTCTCTGGTGATCTCGCGGCTGATCACCAGGCGCTGGATCTCGCTGGTGCCCTCGTAGATCTCGGTGATCTTAGCCTCGCGGAAGAAGCGCTCGACCGGGTACTCCTTCGAGTAGCCGTTCGAGCCGTGGATCTGGATGGCCTTGGTGGCCACCCACATGGCCGTCTCCGAGGCGAAGACTTTGGCCATTGAGGCGTCCTTCACATAGTCGAGGCCGCTATTCTTACGCCAGGCCGCCTCGTAGGTGAGCAGGCGGGCGGCCTTAATGCGCGTGGCCATATCGGCGAGGGTGAAGCCGACGGCCTGGAACTCGTGGATCGGCTTGCCGAACTGCTCGCGGATCTTGGCGTAGCCGAGGGCCGCCTCGTAGGCGCCCTGGGCGATCCCCAGGGCCTGAGCGGCGATGCCGATGCGCCCGGCGCTGAGGATGGTCATCGCGATCTTGAAGCCCTGGCCCTCCTCGCCGAGGCGGCGCCACAGCGGGACGCGGAAGTTATCGTAGGCCATCTGGCAGCTGTGGGCGCTGCGGATGCCTAGCTTGTTCTCGACCTTGACGATGCTGCAGCCCGGCTCGTGGGTGTCCACCAGGAAGGCTGTGATGCCCTTGACGCCCTTCGAGGGGTCGGTGAGGGCCATAAGGATGATCGTGTCGGCGTGGTCGCCGTTGGTCACCCAGTTTTTGACGCCGTTGATCACATAGTGGTCGCCATCGCGCACGGCGGTGGTCTTCTGGGCCGCCGCGTCGCTGCCGGCGCCAGGCTCCGAGAGCGAGAAGGCGCCGAGGGTGCGGCCCGAGGCCAGGGACGTGAGCAGCTCACGCTTCTGGTCCTCGCTGCCGAAGCGCTCGAGGCCGTAGCAGACGAGCGAGTTGTTGACCGAGGCGATTACGCCAAGTGACGCGTCGACGCGGCTCAGCTCCTCGACGACGATGGCGTACGAGATATAGTCGAGGCCCGAGCCGCCGTACTCCTCTTTGACGGCCACGCCCAGCAAGCCCAACTCGCCCATCTTCTTAACAAGCTCGGTCGGCCAGATCGCCTCGTCGTCGCGGAGGGCGGCGGTGGGCTTCGCCTCCTTCTCGACAAACTGGCGGACCATATCGCGCAGCATCTGCTGGTCCTTGCTGGGCTCGAACTCCATCGTCAGCCTCCTAGCGCCCGCGCGCTGCTCTACAAAGGTCTACATGCCCCCATTCTACGGCAGAAGCTCCTGCGAGGCAACTCGCGCGATTGGGGCAAGTTTGTACAAAATGCACAAAAGAAAAGCCCATTTGGTTGTTGATTTTGTACAAGTCTTTCGCTATAATCAGGGTGCTGGTAATGAAGGACATCCCGCCCCCTGAGGTTGGCAACGCCGCTGGCTTGTAGGGTCTTGACGACGAGACACCACCAGAAGGAGACATCGATGCGCAACGGTAGCTACGAGAACAGCACAGTCGAGACGGTCGCCCAGAAGCTCCCCGAGGCCCGCGCCTACCTGCGCGAGGCACGTATCGATACGACCAGCCGCCTGTCCCTGCGCGACGCGGCCGCCGCCGCCTCCGTCGTCCCCGACGAGCTGCTCGCCCAGGTCGAGGCCCGCATTCGTCGCCAGGCGCGCCGCGCCAACGAGCAGGCCATCGCCGCCGCCCTGGCCCTCGAGATCGCCGAGGACGAAGAGGAGTTTATGCTCATCTAGGTGGCGCAGGCTCCACTATAACGAGCGCCGAGGGCCTGAGCCCTCGGCGCTTTTACGTCTACGCTCTACGCTCCCTAGCGGGCCCGCTCCTCGAGCGCGTAGCGCAGCCCCTCCTGAAGGTTCGCGCGGGTCATGATGCGGCCCATGTCGGCGCCAAGGTGCACGATGGTCTGGGCCACGTCGGCGCTGATGCCGGTGAGGATAATCTGCGCCCCCAGCAGCTGCACCGCCCGCGCCGCCCGCAGCAGCGCGTCGGCCACCTGGGTGTCCACCACGCGCACGCCGCTGATATCCAGAAGGACCGTGTCGGCCTGGTACTGGGCGATGCCCTCCAGCAGCACCTCCATGATCTGCTGGGCTCGGGCGCTGTCGATAGCGCCCACCAGGGGCATCACCACCACGTCGTCGGCCAGGGGGATGAGCGGCGTCGAGACCTCGCGCAGGGCCGCCCGCTGGGCGTCGATCACCTGCTCCTGAAGGGCGACCCGCTCCTCCTCGGCCTGCCGCTGCTCGCTCAGGTCGCGCACTATCCCGGCGATCGCCTGAGGCTGCCCCTCATCGTCGCGGATCACAAAGGCCGAGACCTGCCCGGGGAAGGTCTCGCCGTCGGCCCGCAGATAGGTCCAGTCGCCGCGCCAGGTGCCCTGCGTCATCAGCTGCTCGATCACCAACGGCAGCCTGTCGCGCTCCTCCTCGATGACAGTCTCGGCGAGCGCTATCCCGACCCCGCCGTCCGCATAGGCGCTCATCCTGACCCAGGCCGCGTTGCTGTGCGTGATCCGGCCCTCGAGGCTGATAATCACCACCCCATCGGGCAAGGACTCGGCGATCTGCTTGAACACGCGTAGCCCCTGCTCGCTCTGCTCAAGCTCGGCCACGCGGGCCTGTAGGGCGGCGATATGCCGCTGAAGGGACTCAATCGTCGGCGGCTCTGCGCTCATCGCTATCTCCCATGACAGTGGGGCGCGCAGGCCCGAAGCCCGCCGCGCACAGTCTCGCTACGCCGAGTATAGCACCAGCCCGGCACCGGGGGCGCTGCGGCCGGAAGGCCCTCACTTCTAACCCCCACTCCTGTGCCAAGGCACGGGAGTGGGAGGCAGGGGAGTGAGGGCCAAGGCGAGGCTGTAAAGCGCGAACAGCCGGCTCTGAACCATGCCTTACCGCTCGAGCGCCGGCAGGTACAGCGGCTGCAGCGAGGGGGCCGGGTCGGGGTCCGGGGTCTCGGGCGTCACCTTGAGGGCCAGATCGCTCGCCAGGCTGCTGATCGTAAGCGTGAGTCGGCCCGCCTCGTCGGCGGCCGTCAGCTCACGCCGGCTCACGGTGCCGTCCGAGGTGTCCCACCACTCGACGTAGTAGCGCGCGAGGGGGCTCAGGGTCAGCGTCAGCGTGCCCGACTGGGGCGTGACCGGGGTCGGGTCGTTGACCCCCATCACATTGCGCCAGGTATGCAGGCGGTTCTGCACCCAGAGGTAGGCCTTGCCGCGCTGCACGTTCTTCTGGCCGTAGACACGAAGGTTAGCGTTGCTCACCACGGCGCTCACATCGGCGAAGCCCCCGCGCTGGAGGTCGAGCGTCGATACAA
Source organism: Chloroflexales bacterium (assembly GCA_013336035.1). GTDB lineage: Bacteria > Chloroflexota > Chloroflexia > Chloroflexales > Chloroflexaceae > CAIWXH01. The sequence goes on along the minus strand of JAAXUL010000004.1, from coordinate 7,448 downwards.
ATGTCGCGAACGGCCTGGCGATGGCCGCCGCATCGATCACGTTGAAGTGATCCCGGTACCAGTAGCCGGGGTCGAACATAGCGCCGGCATTCAGCTGGGCCCAGAGCAGGTTGTGGAACCATACGCCAGGGTTCGGCTGAGAGAGCTGGCTGTATACGGGCTCGTCGTTAAAGCCCACCTCGCCGCGGATGATCGGCACCCCGACGCCGGCGCCGGCGTAGGCCTGGCTGCTCTCGGCCTGAAAGCGCGCCTCGTCGTAGACCCAGGGCGTGCCATCGGCGAAGGTGTCGGCGGGGGTGACGTACTCGTGGATGTCGGCGTACCCGAGATCCGGGAAGCGCTGCCGGTCGCCCCAGAAGGTCGGCCGCCAGCAGCACCAGAACGAGGTCGTGGACAGGTGCGGGTGGATGTCGCTCTGGCGCATGAAGCGGGCGAAGTCCTGGGCCATCGCGGCGTGCGCCCCGCTCCCATCATCGGGCGGGCCCTCGTTGTTCAGCTCCCACGAGTGTACCGCCGTCGAGTAGCCCCAGCGGGCCACAATGTAGCGCCACCACTGCTCGAGCAGCCAGCGCGCCTTCGTCCCTGCCGGCTGGTAGTAGCCGCCGCCGCTGTCGGCGAAGACGCCGCTGGGGAGAAGCCGGCTCTGGATCCAGTCATTCTTGTCGTGGACGACATACTTGAAGAAGATGCCCTCGCGCTCGCCATACGCGACCTGGTCGTCGACCGCGGCGGCGGGGCGCTGCTCGACGTAGGTATGCATGTCGGCCAGCGGGCTGCGGATCAGCTCGGGCCCCAGGCCCCCACCTGCGAGGATCTCGCGCATCGAGAAGGCGTCCACGAAGGCCCGCCCGGCGGTCACATTCTCGAGGTAGATGCTGATGTCGTTGCCGGCCATGGCCCCCTCGTCGGCGGTGCGGTAGGTGGCGACCACGGTGTGCCAGTCACGGTCGACGCTGATCCGCGGGATGAGCGAGGGGTAGGCGCGATAGTCCGCCTCGAAGCCGGGCTCGTTGGGCCAGCCGTGCAGCTTGACGACCAGGCCGAAGGGGTAGGCGCTGTCGCGCGGCCCGGCCAGATCGACCACCTTCAGCCGGAGCTGCACCTGATAGTTCGTACTCGGCTTCAGGCGGTGATGGAACTGGTTGTCGACGAACCCAGCGATCCACATCCGATACCCCGCGGGGTAGAAGAGCTCCTGCGAGAGCTCATGCCTGGGGTAGTGCTCCTGGTAGCTCAGCTGCGACGCCCAGCCCTCGTTGCCGAGCCCCTGGGCGGTCGACGCCCAGCGCGCCCAGTTGGTCGTGTACATGCCGAGGCCGCCCATCCATGGCCGGTCGAAGTTGAAGCCGCTCCCGCTGGCGTAGTCCGCCGCCCAGGCCGGGCCGATCGGCCAGAAGATCTCGCCGTTGCTGAAGCTGAAGTAGCGCGAGTCGCCCGCGCTCACCTGGATGAAGCCCTTGCGCTGCGGCGCGATCGCGGTGAAGCTGCCCACCTCGGCGGTCGCCGTGCCGCTCGCGTCGCGCACGCTCAGGGCCACCCGGTACAGGCCCCGCTCGGTCGGGGCGATGCGCAGCGTCCATCCGCTCTGGTTGGTCAGCTCGTAGTACTGGCTGCCCGCCGCCTCGCCGCGGGTCACGTCGGTGCGGTAGAAGGCCGGCTGGCGCAGCGTGCGCCCCGACGGGGTCGTGATCACGCCCTCGACCGTCACGCCCGCGCCTGGCGCGACGCCCGGGGGCGGGCTCTCGTCATAGCGGAAGAGGGGGTAGGCCGAGACGGTGTCGACCTGGAAGGTGACCTCGTACTTCTCGTACTGGCGGACGGTCGCGGCCCCGGCCTGGACGCCGTAGATCCGCGGCCCGCTCACCTGGCGCGTGACCACGATTCGGTCGGCGTGGGCCCGCCCCTGCGTGTCGATCGTCGAGACCTGAATCTCGTTCTCGCCGGGCGCCAGATCGATAGCCGGCGTCGTCCAGCTGAGCGAGGCGCTAGGCGTCAGGCTGAGGGCGCCGGCGGCCCCGGTGCGCAGATTGTCCCACGTGACCGACGAGATGCTGCCCGACGGTGTGGTCGCCTGGCCGCCCAGGGTGACGGCCGTGCCCGCCGTGCTGTAGGTAACCTGGCCCGTCGGCGCGGTGATCGTCACCTCGGGGTTTAGCGCATCGCTGACGCTCACGCTCAGCGTGCGGCTCGCCCTGGCGCCGTCCTGGTCCCACACGTTGAGCGTCACTGTGTAGGTGCCGCGAGAGCGGTAGATATGCGTGGGGTTGGACGCGCGGGCCTCGGAGCCATCGCCAAAGATCCACTGGTAGGCCTGCACCGCGCCATCGGCGTCGGCGGCCCCCGCCTGGAAGCTGACGCTCAGGGGCGCCGCGCCCGCGGCGGGGCTCAGCGAGGGGCTGGCCGTGGGCGCCTGGTTCGAGTCCCTGGCGAAGAGGGCCAGCTCATCAAAGTAGAGCTCGACCTGGTCCTGCGGCCCGAACATGCCGAAGGCGACCCTGATCTGATCGCTCGGGGCGACCAGCGTCAGGGCCAGCTTATGCCACACATTGCGCTCGTAGTTCTGGTGGGGCGAGTTTACGGCCGCTATAGTCTGAAACGCAGCGTCCTGGACCGAGATATAGTCGTACCCCCACTGGCTACCCGCGAACGTGACCCACTTGAACCAGGCCGTGAGCACATAGGTCTGGCCTGGCGTGACCGGGATCCAGCCCTGGGCAACTTCCCCGGCGGTGATGCGCGCGCTCCGTGTGCCGTCGTGGGCCTGCTGGGTGCTGATCTGGGCGCTCGACAGCCCCGCCCATGGGGCAGTCCCCGCCTCGAAGCTACCGTTGCTCAACAGGTTGGTGAAGCCTGCCTGGGAGCGGGCCAGCGGGGCGGACGGGATGATGCAGACAAGTATGAGCAGAACACCCAGTGTTAAGGGCCGGAAGCTTGCTGTAGCCACAGAGAGCCCTTTCGCTAGCTGACCGGTCAGACTTAGAAAGGCGCGATACTAAAGAACCCCTGCACAAGCACATTAAGCAGTACAAGACGCTCCACCCGGAGAAAAGGCGCGAGGCTCAGCGCCGCTATACTGAGCGGAACTAGGAGAGGCTCAAGGGGTCATACCGTCGATGGCGTCGTAACAACCCTGAAAAGGCGCCACAAAACGATCACCGCCGCCGAGCGAGTTTACACAGCCCGAAAGGGAGATTCACTCTGGATGAGTGGGAGGCCCTCAGGCGCGCCTACGGGCACAGGTGCCTCGCCCGTAAACGGCGCGAGCCTGAGGATCAAGCTGGTGCCAGGTCACGTCCCGCCCATCGCCCGCGGTGGCACCAATGACACCGACAATATCCAGCCGCTCTGCGCGATCTGCAACAAGCGAAAGAATACCCGGATGATCGACTAGCGCAATGGTCGTGACTGGAGAAGTGAGTTGGGGTAGCGCAGGCAACAACTATAAGTGACGCTGCTGGCGGGCCGAGAGGGATTCGAACCCCCGACACCTAGTTCCGAAGACTAGTGCTCTATCCACTGAGCTATCGGCCCACGCCGCGCATAGTCTAGCACAGCAATCGGGGATTTGCAACGGCTTCAGCCCGCCACAGTCCGCCGCAGGCCCTCCTCGATGCTGATGCGCGGGCCATAGCCGAAGTCGCGCTGGGCCGCCGAGTGGTCGAACCAGTGCGAGCGCACCAGCTGCGTGATCAGGAAGCGGTTGAGGAAGGGCTCGCCCGGCAGGCGCAGCGCACCGTGGGCCGTCTCGATCGCGGTCGCCGCCGCCATAGCGACGCCGGCGGGGATGGCGGGTCCGACCGGCGGGCAGCCGGATCGCGTGACCAGCTCGTTGATGAACTGCCACAGGTTGACCGGCCGCTCCTGGCCGATAAAGTAGGGCCGCCCGCGCACCGGCGAGCGCTCGCCCAGGGCGTCGGCGGCCAGGATGTGGGCCTCGGCGGCGTTCTCGACGTACGTTACATCAACCAGATTGGTCCCGGGGCCGATCTGGGGCAGGCGCCCGGCGCGGGCCCGGTCGAGGAAGCGCGGCATAAAGTGAGGGTCGCGGGGCCCCCAGACGAGGTGGGGGCGGATCGCCACCGTGGCCAGATCGCCGCGGGCCAGGACAAAGCGCTCGGCGATCGACTTGGTGGCCGGGTAAGGGTGCAGGTAGCGCTCGGCGTAGGGCGTCGTCTCGTCGGCCCCGGCAATGTCGCCCTCGCCGATCGCCACCGAGGGCGTCGAGGTGTAGACAAACTTCGGCACCCCGGCCTTCTCGGCGGCGCGCACCACGCGCTGCGTGGCCGTGACGTTGCTGCGGTAGTAGTCGTCGAATCCGCCCCCAAGGGCGCCCGCCTTGGCCGCCACGTGGAAGACCACCTCGACCCCCCGCATGGCCGAGGCGAGCGCCACGCTCGCCTCGGGCGTGCTCAGGTCGGCCCGCACGCACTCGGCGCCGAGGGCGGCCAGCTCGGGGTAGTCGCCCCGGCCCACCACCCGCACCCGGTCGCCCCGGGCCAGCAGCATCTCGACGATAGAGCGGCCGACAAAGCCGTTGCCGCCAGTGACAAGAGTAAGCATAGTGTGCTACGAGATAAGCTTCTGCCGCTGCCCTTCGGCCCAGGCCGCCAGCTGCTCGCGGAAGATCTTGGCGTTGTGGCGGATGTCCACTGGGAAGGAGGGGTGCAGCAGAAAGGCGTCGATGCCCGACGTCATAGCATAGCGGGCGCCCAGCGCGCGCAGGCCCGCCACCAGGGCCGCGCGGGCCTGCGGGTCGCGCATGGCCCGCCGGTCCTTCGGCTCAACGATCACTACGGGCGTCTTGCGCCCCGCCGGGCCCACGCCCACCAGCGCGCAGCGCGCCACCCCGGGGTGCCGGCCAAAGGCCAGCTCGACCGGCTCGGTGAAGAGCGTGCCGGCCCCGGTCACGACGCGGTGGCTCTTGCGGCCGTAGAACCAGACCCGCCCCTCGTCATCGAGGTAGCCGAGGTCGCCCATGCGGTGCCAGACCGACTGCCCTTCGTGGATCTTGGCCAGGGCCGTAGATGCGGGGCGGGCGATGTAGGTCTTCGTCACCGCTGGGCCCTTGACGGCGATCTCGCCCACCTCGAAGGGGGGCAGGGCCAGCGCGTCATCCCAGGCCGCGATGGGCGCGTCGCTGATCGCGATGATGCGCAGGGTCACCTCGGGCACAGGCCTGCCGATGCAGGTGCCGGCCAGCGGGTCGGCGCCGCGGGCGGCGTTGGCCGCGAGCACCTCGCGCCCGCTGATCGTGGTGATCGGCAGCGCCTCGGTGGCGCCGTAGGGCGTGTGGGTGTCGGCCCCGGGGGCGAGGATGTGGCGGAAGCGCTCGTGCAGCTCGGCGGGCACCGGGGCGCCTGCCATCAGGACACGGCGCAGGGTGGGCAGATGCGCGCCCTGCTTGATGCAGTGGGCCGTCACCCGCTGCCAGATCGCGGGCGAGCCGAAGGTCGAGGTGACCTGCTGGTCGCGCACAAATGCCACCACGGCGGCGGGGTCGCAGCTGGCTGGACGGGTGGGGTCGATCGGCGGGATGGCCGAGGTGCAGCCCAGCGCCGCGTTGAACAGGGCGAAGAGCGGGAAGGCCGGCATCTCGACCTCGCCCGGCTCGATGCCAAAGAGGTCGCGCAGCAGGCGGATCTGCGCGTCGAACATGCCGTGCTCGTAGAGCACGCCCTTTGGCACCCCGGTGCTGCCGGTGGTGAAGATGATCGCCGCGGGATCGTCGGGCGCCACGTCGACGGTGGGGAAGGGCGTGCGCAGGGGCACGCTCAGGTCGGCCAGGTTGATATCGCCGAGCGGGACGAAGCGCGAGCCAACGTTGATGCTGCGGCGAACGCTGCGGAAGGCCCCCGGGAAGAGCAGGCGCGCCAGCTGGGCGCGCGGCACGCTGACCATCGCCTCGGGCGCGCACTCCTCGATGCACTGCACCAGGTTGCGCCGGCCCATGGCCGGGTCGATCAGGATCGGCACGGCCCCTATCTTCAGCAGGGCGAAGGTCAGGCTGATCAGCGGCAGGCCGGCGGGCACCATCGAGAGCACCCGCGTGCCACGCGCAATGCCGATCGCGCTGAGCCCCCAGGCGTAGCGGTCGCTCGCCAGGTCGAGCTCGGCGAAGCTCTGGCGCCTGTAGATCACCTTGCCGGCCCGGTCGCGGCCCTCGCCCATCACCACGGCCACCTGGTCGGGCTGCTCGCGGGCCATCACGAGCAGGTGGCGGGCGATATTGTGTGGGGCGACCGCCGCGCGCGGCGCGGCGAGTGTTTCGAGCATATGATCTCCTGCAGGAACCCGCCGAGGCTACTACTTCAGAGCGCCGAGAAACCGCACAGCGCGCGGCACCAGCTCCTCGTGGGCGTCCTCGAGCACATAGTGGCCAGCCTGGTCGAAGCGCACGGCCTCGGCAGCGGGGAAGCGCTCGAGCCAGCCCGCGAGGAAATTGTCGGTGAAGCACCAGTCCTTGCCGCCCCAGAGGATGAGCATCGGCTTCTCGCGCAGGGCGCGCAGCTCGCGGTCGATGCCGTCGACGACGGCCCAGGTGGGGTGGCCGGGCGACATCGGGATGTCGCGCACGAAGCGCTGGATGGCCACCCGCTCGGCCCACGAGCCGTAGGGCAGCAGGTAGCCCCGGCGGACCGCCGGGTCCATCGGGCGCTCGACCGCCATGACCGTCCCGGCCAGGGCGAAGCCGTTGAGGCCGCGCACCGCCAGGTCGCCGAAGAGCGGGTAGCGGCAGACCGCGATGCGCAGGGGCAGGCGCGGCGAGAGGAAGGCCGCCGTGTTGAGGACCACGATCCGCCCGACGCGCTCGGGGTTGCGCGTGGCCCAGCCCATGCCGATCGCGCCGCCCCAGTCGTGGACCACCAGGTCGACCGTGTCCAGGCCGAGGTGGTCGATCAGGTGGCCCAGGTTCTCGATATGGGTGCTGAGCGTGTAGGGGTAGCGCTGGGGCTTGTCAGAGAGCCCGCAGCCCATATGGTCGGGCGCGATCACGCGGCGTGAGCCGCGCAGGGCAGCGATCAGGCGCCGGTAGTAGAACGACCAGGTGGGGTTGCCATGGACAAGTACAACAGGCCGGCCGGCGCCCTCGTCGACATAGCTCAGCGCGCCGCCGGCCAGGGCCATGCGCGAGGTGTGAAACGGGTAGAGTTCGCGGATCGGCGCGAGATTGTAGCGCGCCGGGGCGGTGAGGGTCGTGTCCATGGGAATCCTGCGCAGAAGGTGTAGCTGCGAGGTAGTATAGCATAGGGGCCAGGTAGGGCGTCGAGCCGTCTGCCACCCTCCAGGGCTGGTGCAACGTCGGGCGGGCCTGGCGTGGCGAGCCCGAGCCTCGACGCGGAGCTCCCGCATTTGAGACTCGCGCCTCCGAATCTCGATCCGGCGAGCCCGAATCTCAATGTGGCGAGCCCGAATCTCAATGTGGCGAGCCCGAGTCTCAATGCGGCGAG